>CAIXTT010000385.1 GCA_903922455.1 uncultured Bacteroidota bacterium
AGAACGCAAAGTTTCTCTTCTTAGCTGTTCATCGCAAAAAAATATAGCAGAGCAAAGTGCACAAAGTTTAGCATACAGTTCATTTCATTAAAACAACTTCAACTGCACTCTATTTTGTTCGTGTTGAAAGAGGCATTCTTTACGATCCAAGCCAACCGATAGGCGAGAAATGGAAGCACGAAGCATAATGAAGTATGTTATTACGTAAAATAAAAACTAAAACATTTCACTCAATTGCTGAATCACGAATAAAATTTCAAATTATCAATTGCCATTTTTCGCATAAAGATGGAAGCACGGTAGCGATCATCACCATATTCTTTGTGCAATCCATCCAAGGCAGATAAAATTATATTGATGCCAATTTCATCTGCCCACTTCAATAATCCTTTTGGATAATTTACGCCTTTGGTCATGGCAAGATCTAGTTCATCGCGGGAGGCAATTTTTAAATACAAAGCATCTACCGCTTCATTGATGAGCATGCTGATGACGCGTGTGAAAATATATTCACCTAATATTAAATTTTCTTGAGGTGCAGCAACAACATTTTCTCCATACTCATAATATCCTCTTCCCGACTTTCTACCCAATCTGCCAGCTTCTTTCATCTTTTTCTGAATGAGCGAAGGACGATAGCGTGCGTCAAAATACATTTGAGTCCAAACGGTTTCTGTTACCGTATAATTGATATCGTTACCAATTAAATCCATCAACTCAAAAGGTCCCATCTTAAAACCACCTATTGTTTTCAATGCCCAATCGATAGTGACCACATCAGCAATTCCTTCTTCTAAAATGCGTAATGATTCACCATAGAATGGACGCGCCAAACGATTCACAATAAAGCCGGGTGTATCTTTTGCAACAACAGGAATTTTTTCCCATTGCGTCATTAATTTTACACAATCGCCAACTAATTTCTCATGGGTTTGAATGGCTGGAATTACTTCCACCAAGGGCATTAATGTAGCAGGATTAAAAAAATGAAGTCCTATAACACGATCTTGATTTTTACAAGCTGCAGCAATTGCAGTAACAGAAAGTGAAGAAGTATTGGTAGCGATGATTGCATTTTCAGCAAGCAAAGGTTCTACATTTTTTAATAACGAAGCTTTAATTTCTAAATTTTCAATAATGGCTTCAATAAATAAATCACAACCTTGCAATGCTTCAATTGTGTATGCCGGTTGTATTCTTGCTTTAATACCATCTACCTGCTCACGACTTAATTTTCCTTTGGCAAATAATTTTTCACAGAGGTCGTTGATTCCATTGATGGATTTATCAATGGCTTCCTTGTTGGTATCGAATAACAAAACATCACAACCTGCTGTTGCGGCTACCTGAGCAATTCCGGTGCCCATCGATCCTGCACCAGCTACTCCTACTTTTTGAACTGAAATCATATAATCAATTTTACTAATCAATAAATATTATTTTCCTTTGAAGATGGGTTTTCTCTTTTCCAAGAATGCGTCCACGCCTTCTTTATAATCTGCCGTTTCACCTGCTGCCGTTTGCATCTCTCCTTCCATCACTAATTGTTGTTCAAAATTATGATGCATCGATTCGTTCAACATCATTTTCGTATAGCCGATAGCTTTAGTAGGCATGTTACTTAAAGTCATTGCTATTTTCTCTGCTTCGATCATCAATTGATCGTCGGCAACTACTTTATACAACATACCCATCTGCAATGCATCCTGAGCGCTCACTTTATCGCCTAACATCATCAAAGCGGAAGCGCGTTGAAAACCGATGAGTCGGGGCAAGAAAAAAGTTCCGCCACTATCGGGCACTAAACCTATCTTACTAAATGCTTGTAGAAACGAAGCCGAATTTGCTGCAATTACAATATCGCAAGCCAAAGCAATGTTTGCACCCGCACCAGCAGCAACTCCATTCACAGCGCAAATGATCGGCTTTTCAATACTTCTAATTTTTTTCAAAATCGGATTGTAATGATCGGTCACAATCGCCGAAATTCCAGGACCGTTGGGATCGATAGCTTCCGAAAGATCTTGTCCAGCACAAAACGCTTTTCCTTCACCTGTAATTAAAATAGCTCGTATGGATTCATCATTCGCAGCGATATCCAACTCATTTTGCAATCGAATCGCCATTTCACGGTTAAAACTATTAAACTTATCGGGGCGGTTAAGAATTAGAATTCGAAGGGCGAGCGTGGTCTTTACAAGGATACTGTCCATTATTAAGATGTTAATTTTAGCAAAAGTAGTGAATCAAAATGGGTTCTGAGTTCAATAAATTTCAATACATTTCGCTGATTATCAAGAAAGACAGTTAGTTAGGGTGTCGATAACACAACCAAACCCATTGCCTGTTTTACTTTGGATTGCGCCCTATGCTTATTACCTTCGCAGAATTAGATTCAATGTTTTCACTTTTTAATTCAATCTTAATCATTCAATATCAATTATGACAGGTTCAAAAATTACCATTAAAAACGGCAAGCTTAAAGTACCAACAGATCCAATTATCCCTTTTATTGAAGGAGATGGAATTGGCGCTGATATTTGGGCAGCTTCTGTAAGAGTTTTAGATGCGGCAGTAGAAAAAGCATTTAAAGGAAAAAGAAAAATTATTTGGAAGGAAGTTTTAGCTGGTGAAAAAGCTTTTAACAAAACTGGAAATTGGCTTCCTAACGAAACATTGGAAATCATCAACGATTACAAAGTGGCCATTAAAGGTCCGTTGACTACTCCTGTTGGAGGAGGAATTCGTTCATTGAATGTGGCATTGCGTCAACAACTCGATTTATATGCTTGCATTCGTCCAGTACGTTGGTTCAAAGGTGTACCGAGTCCAGTGAAAGAACCAGGCTTAGTAAACATGACTATTTTCAGAGAGAACACAGAAGATATTTATGCAGGAATAGAATTTTTATCGGGAACACCAGAAGTTGAACGTGTGATTTCATTTTTAACGAATGAGATGGGTGCAAAAAATATTCGTTTCCCAGCTTCATCTTCTATCGGAATAAAGCCGGTATCAAAAGAAGGAACCGAGCGTTTAGTTCGTGCTGCATTAAATCACTGTTTCAAATACAATCACCAATCGTTAACCTTAGTACATAAGGGGAACATCATGAAATTTACAGAGGGTAAATTCAAAGATTGGGGTTATGAATTAGCAGAAAGAGAATTTGGTGAGCAAGTATTTACTTGGGTTCAGTACGATAAAATTAAAGCTGACAAAGGGGAAGAAGCAGCCAATGCCGCACAATCGGCAGCAGTTGCAGCCGGTAAATTAATTGTGAAAGATGTGATTGCAGATGCATTCCTTCAACAAATTTTATTGCGCCCTTCAGAATACGATGTAATTGCTACACTCAATTTAAATGGTGATTATGTTTCGGATGCATTAGCTGCACAAGTTGGTGGAATTGGAATTGCTCCCGGAGCGAATATCAATTACCTTACTGGTCACGCTATCTTCGAAGCTACACATGGTACAGCACCAAAGTATGCTGGTAAAGACATGGTGAATCCTAGTTCGGTAATTTTATCGGGCGTGATGATGTTAGAGTATATGGGATGGGATCGCGCTGCTAAATTGATTGTAAAAGGACTGGAGAGAAGCATTCGCAAAAAGCGTGTTACTTATGATTTCGAACGTCAGATGAAAGGAGCTACTAAATTGAAGTGCTCTGAGTTTGGTGATGAGATTATCACCAACATGTAAAATATGGGGACCTCTAAAAACCCCGGATACTTCGTTTTGTAAAAATTTTCAAATCCTCATTTACAATTGGTAAACTCCGGTATTGAAAATTTTTCCAAGCCTCGTCTGCGAGATTTTTAGAGATCCCCATAATAAATTGTAAGGAGAGGCTATTTCAAAAGAATAGCCTCTTTTTTTTATGAGTTAGCACGAAGCTTCCATTATTTTTCAATAGAAAATAATATTTATTGAAAACCAAATAGTGAAGACTATTATACATCAAGATGGTTATCACTAGTAAACTTTGGGAATTTCAGAATAATGTCTTCCATTACTCCTATTTATCTATCGTAAAAACAGCAATGAGATGCGACCCCGCTGGGGTCGGACAACGAACCAATTATCTTTTCTAATAATGTTAAATCCCTCTGGGATTTATAGAATGTTTATTCAGTATTTCGTAAATTTGGTAGAAATAAAGCCATGATTGAAACGAACAATATCATCACTGCTCAATTTAATCCCATCATTAAAACCTATATTTTATTTTATGTAGGATTGATTATGATAATTTCCATCATTGGAATTCCGCTAGCTATCCTTTGGTTTTTGGGTGTTGGACAATGGTACAGCAAGCATTATTTTGAAAAGTTGAGCTGTGAATTGACAGAAAAAAATCTCCGATTCAGAAAAGGAATTCTTGTCCAGGTTGAAAAAACCATTCCGTTGGAAAATATTCAGGACATGACTTTCGTTGAAGGACCGTTGCTTCGTGCCTTTAACTTAACCATGATTAAGGTGGAAACGGCTGGACAATCGCTACACAGTGGAAATGAAATGTCGTTGATTGGCATTTACAATTCC
>CAIXTT010000386.1 GCA_903922455.1 uncultured Bacteroidota bacterium
GCTTACAAGAACGGAGAGAATATTTCTTTAGCAAGTTCTATCCTTTTATTGCTCTTGTTTGCAACGGCTTCTTATGTTGAATTGAAAAAGAAAGCATAAACCCCAATGAATTTGAAAAAAGTGCTCGTCATCACCTACTACTGGCCACCAAGTGGTGGAGCAGGGGTGCAACGTTCACTTAAGTTTGTCAAGTATCTTTCGCAAATGGGATTTTCTCCTGTCGTGTTAACGGTGGATGAAACCAAAGCAAGTTATCCGTTGAATGATCATTCTTTAATGAAGGAAGTTCCGGACCATGTTAAAGTAGTTAGAACAAATTCATTCGAGCCACTTAATATTTTATCATCTCTGATCGGAAAGAAGAATGTGCCTTATGGTGGATTCGCCAATGCAAATAAAGAATCGAAAAAGCAAAAGTTGTTGAGATGGATTCGAGGTAATTTTTTTATTCCAGATGCACGTGTTGGTTGGACAAAGTATGCTGTTGAAGAGGCAAGAAGGATTATTAGAGATGAAAAAATAGATTGTGTTTATATTTCGAGTCCGCCGCATTCTTCGCAATTGATCGGTTTGAAATTGAAGAAAGAATTTCCTGCAGTTCGTTGGGTGGCAGATTTGCGTGATCCATGGACCGATATTTATTACTATAAAGATTTATTGCATGGTGAGCGTGCCAAGAAAAAGGATGCGCAATTTGAGAAGCAAGTGCTGGAGGAAGCAGATGCTATTATCGTAGTGAGTGAGCCCATCAAGTATTCATTTTTAAAGAAATCGATCTTGATTATTCCCGATAAAATTCAAGTGTTACCCAATGGGTATGATGAAAGCGACTTTAAATCAGGAGTTGCGACATCTGACGAAGAATTTACCATTACCTATGTAGGTACGATGGCGGATTCATACCATCCTGAAATATTTTTTAATGTATTCAAAAAATTAGTGAGCAAATATTCAGATCTAAAAATTCGTTTTAAGTTTATTGGAGACGCACCTTGGACGCTAAAGAAAATGGTGGACGGATTAGGTCTCGAATCGTATTGTAAATGGGGTGGACATATCATTCACGATGAAGCCGTATTGGAAATGCAAAAGGCGAATGCATTGCTCTTAATCATTCCAGATACTGCAGGTGCTAAAGGTATTTTAACAGGAAAATTATTTGAATATTTAGGTTCGAAACGATTTATCATTGGTATTGGACCCAAGCATGGTGATGCTGCATCCATCATACACGAATGCAATGCTGGTGAAATGTTTGAACGAAATGAAGAGATGGAGATGTATTCATGGATGATGGAGAAATTGGAATTATGGAAGAGTGGAAAAGAATATGCTTTTGCGAATGATTCCATCAAAAATTATACAAGAGACACACTCACCAAACGATTATCAATAATATTATCCGATTCAAAATAAAAAAATTGTATGTGTGGTATTGCAGGTTTTATTGATAGTAGATTATCAAAAGCAGATCAGGATCCGCTTTTGGAAAAAATGCTGCAGTCGATTGCCCATCGTGGTCCTGATGCAAGAGGAAAATATTTTGATGGTGCCGTCGGTTTAGGGCATAATCGTTTATCCATTATCGACTTAAGTGTGGATGGAAATCAGCCCATGTTCAGAGGACGTAATGCGATTGTGTACAATGGTGAAGTATATAACTATAGGGAGATACGAAAAACATTAGAAGCTACTGGAGTTGCATTCAAAACCAATTCGGATACGGAAGTAATTTTAGCGGCATACGAAAAATACGGTTTCGATTGTGTGCAACATTTTGTTGGGATGTGGTCGTTTGCTTTATGGGATGAAGAGAAACAATTGTTGTTTTGTTCAAGAGATCGCTTTGGGATCAAACCCTTCTTCTATTTAAGTCAGGACGATCGATTTTATTTTGGATCGGAGTATAAAGCGTTATTTCCTTCTTCATTATTTACTTCAGAAATTAACGAA
>CAIXTT010000387.1 GCA_903922455.1 uncultured Bacteroidota bacterium
CTAAAACTCCGCTAGCAACGGTTTATTCTGCATCACAGCATCTACTTGTTGCATGATTTCATCCGTGAGCTTTTCAACGACGTCCAATGCTTTTAAATTTTCTTCGAGCTGCGATACTTTACTCGCTCCTAAAATAGCAGTACTTACGTTTGGATTTTTTAAACACCATGCTAATGAAAATAAAGATAAGCTTACATCGATACTATCTGAAATATTTTTTAGTGCTTTCACTTTTTCTATGCGTGCAGGAGTAATATTTCTTTCTTGCAACCATTCCATCCCTTGCATAGACAATCGAGTTGAACCCGCCTCGCCTAAATATTTTCCAGTTAATAGTCCAGAGGAAAGTGGAGACCATATCGTAGTTCCCATTCCTTCATACTTGAAGAGATGAATATAATCGTCTTCCATTTTTTTTCTTTCAAATAAATTGTATTGCGGTTGTTCCATAACGGGTCCGATGAGTTGATATCGCGCTGCTTCAAGATGGGCCTGCAAAATTTCTTGAGCACTCCACTCCGAAGTTCCCCAATACAAAATTTTACCTTGTTGTATTAGCGTATTCATCGCTTGTACGGTTTCGAGTATGGGAGTGTTCTTATCCGGACGATGACAGAAAAATAAATCGATGTAATCAACTTGAAATCGTTTCAGGGCTGCATCACATCCTTCCATAACATGTTTGCGGCTTAAGCCACGTTGGTTGGGTTTGTCAGTTTCATAACCAAAAAAAACTTTGCTGGATACCATATAAGAACTTCTCGGCCAATTCAAATTCTTTAAGGCTTTACCCATCACAATTTCACTTTGTCCACGAGCATAAATTTCTGCATTATCGAAAAAATTAATGCCTGCATCGTAGGCAACACTCATCAGTTTTTCGCTGATGTTATCTTCTATCTGTTTTCCAAAAGTGATCCAGCTGCCTAATGAAAGTGCGCTGATCTGTATTCCTGTATTTCCTAGTTTTCTGTATTGCATGGTGATTATTCTATAATATATGTCTTTTGATTTTGTCGAGCACTAAATCCAATTACCCCTTCATTTTCGGTATAGAATAATTCCCAAATGGGTAATTGTGCAATAGAAATATTGGTAGTGTCTTGTTTAAAGTAAAATACGTTGGTAAAGGTTTTTCCATTGAGTTGTAGCAACGGTGAAAAGATCGGTATCGGTTGAATGATATTCGCATCCATCAGATTGAAGTATACTTTGAAATTTAAAAAGTCAATGGAAAGTCCAGATGATACCATGATGTTAGCATCCGTGCTGGACTCGTCAATGCGAAGCAAGTAATGATTTTTCTTGGTGAACGTGGTGTCGCAGCTTGCTAAAAAGAAAGCGTAGGCCTGACAGTCTATGCACTCACATCCAGAATATCTTCTTTTACGACATTTTTCTTCATATCGCGGACTATAATTTCGATCTGTTACATAAAATCGTAACGAGTCATTCGATAACGTGGTGTAAAGCTGGGAGTCGTCAGGAGCAACGCTTATCAAGTATTCGAATTGAGGTTGGATGGGAGGACATGTATACGTTTCATCGCAACTGCAATTTGACATGAATAAACAGGTGATGAAAAGAAGGATGCTTTTTAGGATTTTCATTTCAAAGTTTAGATGAATGTAGTGTTTTATTTTCATGGCAAAGCTAAATATTTTATATCTTTATTTCCATGAAAAAGTTCATTATTACGATGCTTCTCGGAATCACTTCAATGCAAGCCATTTCACAAGTCACTCAAGTACTTTTTATTGGAAATAGCTATACAGGAGTGAATAATCTTCCGCAACTTTTTAGCGATCTTTCATTGAGTTTAGGTGATTCTGTTTTCGTGGATACATATAATCCAGGTGGATATACTTTTGAAATGCATGCTGTAGATGCAAATACTATCGCAAAAATTAATAGTAGATCTTGGGATTTTGTGGTGTTGCAGGAACAAAGTCAACGACCTTCATTCCCTCCAGGTCAAGTCGCTCAAGATGTTTACCCATACGCTCGACAGCTTGATAGCCTCATCTTGTTAAACAACCCCTGTACGGAAACAGTTTTTTATATGACCTGGGGTCGTAAATATGGCGATCAAGGTAACTGCGCTTTTTGGCCTCCTGTCTGTACTTTTTTAGGGATGCAAGAAGAGTTGAGAAATTCGTATGTGCAAATGGCAAACGATAATGCTGCACTCGTTGCTCCTGTAGGAAGAGCTTGGCAAAGTAGTTGGACACAAGATTCATCCATTAACTTATGGTCATCCGATAATAGTCATCCATCTATCGAAGGATCGTATTTAGCAGCCTGTGTTTTTTATGAAACGATTTTAAGAAAGTCATGTGTGAATGCTCCGTTTATTTCTACATTGGCGAGCCTGAAAGCATTATTTCTTCAGCAAGTCGCACATCAAATAGTAGTGGACAGCTTGTCTACATGGAAAATTGGAACCTATGATGTCAATGCTGATTTTTCTTTTGCGCCGAATGGATTGCAAGTTCAATTTATTGATCAAAGTGCAAATTCAAATAATGTCACTTGGGATTTTGGAGATGGAGCAACATCGTTGTTGGCTCAGCCTCTGCATACTTATTTACAAGCAGGTACTTACAATGTGAATTTGATAGCAATGAATAATTGTAATATAGATACTGCGCAACAATTTGTTTCGGTAGTTGCCAGTGCAGTATCAGAAATTAACACAGATGAGAACTGTATTAAAATTAATGCCCAATTGGAAATAGAAATTAGCTGCGGCCAATGGGAAACATTGTCAATTTATGATGTTTCTGGAAGAAAGATGGGCGCCACCGACCTCATGAAAAATAGCTTGCAAATTTTTAAGGATCGGTTGGGTGCAGGTATTTATGTCTTGATTTTCAGTGCATCTGGCGGAAATAGACATGCGATTAAATGGAGAAATGATTGATTTTCATTATGAATAGTTTTTTGCTTTTCTATTAGGAAGGTATTTCTGCTCTTCTTACATTTACAACACCAAAACAATTAGTAAATACAGTGAATTATCTCGTAATTCATTGTACAACTAAACCAAACCAACTTATATGAGAAAATTGATTTTAGGATGCATCCTAGTATTAGGAATGAATCCCACATGGGCACAAGTGCTCAACGGAGCTGGTGCTAAAGCATTACATCCATCGGCTTCTGAAGTTCGCTTCGATAGCCGTTCCGCCGCTCCACTATTTATCAAGTTCGAAAAGTCTTCCTTCGTTTCAACAAATGGGGGCATGGATGTTCTTCGTACTGCTCTAAATGCAAAGACCAGCGATCATTGGACCTTGATTCGATCTGATCGCGATGACTTGGGAATGATGCACAAACGTTATCAGCAATATTTCAATAATATTAAAGTGATGACGGGTGAATATATTTTGCATGAGTCACAAGGAAGATTAATTTCTGCGAATGGAATGTTTTTCAATGATCTTAATATGAGTACTTCTCCCGTATTAGATGAATCGCAAGCACTTCAGTTTGCATTGAATAATATTGGAGCTACTAAATATTTGTGGCAGTCTTCGGCGATGGAACAAGAAATTCTTTCCGGACACTCTCACGGTGACGCCTATCCGCATGGAGAGTTAGTGATTCTTCCTGCTCAAAGATTCGGAAAATCAAGTGGAACTAGTCTTTGCTGGAAGTTTGATGTGTATGCTGTAGAGCCTCATGAGCGTTGGTCGGTGTTTGTAGATGCGAACACAGGAGCGGTTATTTTTAAGGAAAATAAAATTTGTACGATTACCGTCAATGGTACTGCAGCTACTCGTTACAGCGGCACACAAATTATGCAAGTGGATAGTTTAAGCGCAAACAGTTTTCGTCTTAGAGACAATACGCGTGGTGGAGGTGTTGAGACTTACGATATGAATAACGGAACCAACTACGCAACTGCAGTTGATTTTACAGACACGGATAATATTTGGAATACCACAACCAATATGGATAATGCTGCTTACGACGCACATTGGGGTACACAAAAAACATACGATTATTTTTTTGGAACTCATAATCGCAACAGTTATAATAATGCAGGTGCAGTATTGAGATCGTATATTCATTATAGTTCGGCCTATAATAATGCATTTTGGAATGGTTCGGTAATGACTTATGGAGATGGAGACGGTTCTACATTTTCTCCTTTAACAGAATTAGATATTATTGGACATGAATTAACACATGGCGTTACGAGCAATTCTTCTAATTTGGTTTATTCTTATCAATCGGGAGCATTGAACGAATCGTTCTCCGATATTTTCGGTGTCACTATTGATTTTTATGCCAATGGTGCAGCAGCTAATTTCTTAATCGGAGATAAGACGTATACACCCGGAACACCCGGTGACGCTTTGCGCTATATGAATAACCCCAGTATTGCAGGTGATCCTGATACGTATTTAGGACCCAACTGGTACACCGGCGCGGGCGACAATGGCGGAGTGCATATTAACAGTGGTGTTCAGAATTTTTGGTATTATTTATTATGTCAAGGTGGTACAGGCACTAATGATTTGGGATTTGTTTATAATGTTGCAGGTATAACCATGAATAAGGCGAGAATGATTGCCTATCGTAATAATACTTTTTATCTTACTTCTGGTTCACAGTATGCGGATGCCGCATTTTATTCATTGCAATCTGCGAATGATTTATATGGTAATTGTTCACCAGAAGCAGTGTCTGTAAAGAATGCTTGGGATGCTGTAGGTGTTTATGGGTTAACAATTAATATCGCTGCAACGGCTGCAATAACCGGAAGTGCATGTGAGGGAAACACAATTAATTTAGCAGCTACAGGTGGAGTAACTTTTTCATGGTCAGGACCTGGTGGATTTAATTCTACCATCGCGAATCCAATTATTCCTAATAGTAGCACTGCAAACAATGGAGTGTATACTTGCATCGTAACAGATGCGAATGGCTGTGTTGGAAATCCATCGGTAAGTGTTTCTGTATTGCCCGCTCCTTCGTTGAATGTTACTGGAGCAGGAAGCATTTGTAGCGGAGGTAATTTGCAGTTGAATGCAAATGCATCATTACCAGGAGCAGGAAATAATAATGGATCAAACACTACTGCATTTGCTATTCCTGATAATAATGCAACAGGTATTCAGTCTTTAATTTCTATTGGAGGAAGTACAAGTGCGAATGCTTTACTTGCAGTTACCATTGATTCGTTAACGCATACTTGGGACGCCGATTTGAAAATAGAATTGTTAGCACCCAATGGATCGGTGATAATATTGGCTGCAGGTGTTGGAGGATCAGGAGATAATTTTATTCGTACACGTTTCATGAATGCAGGAACAGCTATTGGATCAGGTGTAGCTCCTTTCACTGGGAATTTTATTCCACAACAAGCTTTTAGCGGGCTAACAGGATCTGCAAATGGGACGTGGAGATTACGCGTTTCTGATGTAGCGGGTCAAGATTTGGGCACGTTGTGGAAATGGTCAATTGAATTACCTGGAAATGTTATCTCTTCTTATTCATGGGATCCATCTACCGGATTAAATAATGCGAGTATTACAAACCCATTAGCATCTCCTGTCATCAACACAAATTATACTGTTACTGTTTCTACGAATAACGGATGTACCGCTAAAGGTTCTGCTTTAGTTTCGATTGGCTCTTTGTCAACTACCGTTAATTCTATAAACGTAACTTGTTTCGGAAGTAATAATGGAACGGCTACTTTACAATTGAATGGTGTATCAGGAACTCCAGTTTATAGTTGGTCAAATGGTGCTACCACAGGAACAATAAATAATTTGGCTGCAGGAACCTACACCTGTACCGTTACAGATGGATCTGGTTGTTCATCAGTAAAATCGGTTACTATTACTTCTCCTGCACAGATGGAAGGATATGCAACCTCTCAAAATACAAATTGTGGATTGAATGATGGGTCTGCTTATCTTTCGATTAACGGAGGTGTTGCGCCCTATACAGTTTTATGGAGCAATGGAAGTACAACTGCTAATATTTCTAGTCTTGCTCCAGGGAATTATTCAGTAACAGTGACAGATGCTAATGGATGTACTTTTTCTACATCAGCCAGTGTGGGTTCTAATGGAGGAAATGCTCCTGCAACACCAACTGCTATTACCGGAAATAAGTATAGTGTATGCCCTGGGCTTACTAAAACATATAGTTGTCCTGCAGTAAGTGGAGCAGCGAATTATATTTGGACGGCACCGGTAAATGCTATCATTACTAACGGGCAGGGCACTACGAATATTACAATAAGTTATTTAGCAGGATTCACGAGTGGCAATATTACGGTTCAAGCACAAAGTAGTTGTGGATCTAGTTTAGTTAAAAGTGTTGCTGTTAATAGTGTTCCTGGAATGCCAAAAGCAATTACCGGTGGCATAAAGAATTTGTGTAATTCTATTGTTACTTATTCTGTTCCTGCATCTACAACAGGAGGGACATCTCATACATGGTATGTGCCAGCTTCAGCTACTATTCTGAGTGGACAAGGCACTACTTCTATTAGTGTTCAATGGCCAAACACAAGCGTTACAGGTGCTAGTATATGTGTTGAAGCAAATAATGCTTGTGGTGCAAGTCCATTGCGTTGTTTGAATGGTTTGACAACGAAGCCAACTCGTCCAGCATTGATAAGTGGTCCTACTAGTGTTTGTGCAAACCAAACAAACATTACGTATTCTGTGGTTTCAGAGCCAGGTGTAAATTATAATTGGACAGTTCCTGTTGGAGCAAGTGTAGTGAGTGGACAAGGAACAGGTGTTGCCATCATTAATTGGGGATCGGCAACAGGTTTGTTGGAAGTAGCAATATCGAATGCTTGTGGAAGTGTACAAAAACGCACCATGACAGTTTCTGTAGTATGTCGTTTATCAGATGTACAAGTGAATCATGTACAATTATTACCAAATCCAAGTGCAGGTATAGCTTTGTTAAATCTTGGAGTTAATCCAGGAAATTATAAAGTAACTATTTCCGATGTGCTTGGGCGCCAAATTCTACAGAAGAATGGTTCGGATGATCAGTTTGAGATTGATTTACAAAGTCAAGCTAAAGGTTTATACTTAGTAGCAGTTCGTTTTGATGATGGAACACAAAAGGTATTGCGAATGATTGTCGAATAAAAGATTGTTATTCATAAAAATTCAAAAGCCTAGGGTTTCAACCCTAGGCTTTTGAATTTAAACCCAAGGTTTTTGAATTTAAACCCAAGGTTTTTGAATTTTAAACCCAAGGTTTTGGATGGGTTTTATCTTTCCGAATACGACTGATACCTAGCTTTGATATACACTGCCAATTCATATTGCGTTAATGCTTTTAAAAGGAAATCGTTCAATCCTAAATACTCAATAAAAGCATTGTATTCGTTATAACGTAAATTGATGAGTCCAGCTTTTGAATAGTTGGCAAGTACTTCACGCATGAGTTCTCGTCTTCGATCTTCATTCATCATCTCAGCAACTTTTCTTTTGCTGCGCTCCTTACGCGAAAATTCCTGATAAAGTGCAGTGATTGGACTTTGCCAAGCAGACACACCACTCAATCGATAATCTTTAGAACTATATCCTAGCTTTTGAATATCTTGTTCAATTCGATTTAGATCGCGCGGTGCAAAGATGGTGGCCTCATTTAATGTGATTGAGATTTTCTTGAGAGGCGCAATGATTCGATAAATATCTTTTAAGGTTGAATCGTTAAAGCAAAATTTATAGGATCCATAGCCAAATGCGGTAATCACTAAAGTGTCCGATTTATTCATTTGGATGGTAAAGCTATTATCCGGATTGGCAAAAATTCCTTGTTGAGTTTTTAAATTAATTACCATGACTTGCTCTAATAGCAATCCAGGAAAATCTTTATCCATTGCTTTTCCTGTAACGATAATGTTTTGTTGAGCTTGTGCAATCGATAATCCTAAAAAGGAAAAAGCCATAAAAAATAATAGCGAGTAAGAACATCTTTTTTTCTTACTCGCTACCAGTAAATATTTTTGATTGAATAAATTCATTAAAAGACTACATCGATTTTTAACTCTTCTTTTCCTCTTAAAATCCCTACTGTTGCGGATTGTCCTTTTTCAAATTTTCCGAGTGCTTTCATATAACTCATCATATCCTGCACCTTTAAGTCTCCAATGGAAACAACAATATCTCCTGCCTTTAATCCGGCTTTAGCTGCAGGCTTTCCATCGCTTATACCATCAATGCGCATTCCTGCTCCTTCAAAAGCATAGTCTGGAACAACGCCCAATGTAACTTTAAATCTTGGACTTTCTTCACTGTCTTCTTCCTTTGTTTTCACAAAATTCAATTTTCCTTTGTCATCCAACTTTTGAATAAGAGAGATCATGTAATTCAAAATATTGAATTCACCAGTATAGTTGATCAGCGCTTCATCGTCGGTTGGTTTGTGATAATCATTGTGTGTACCACTAAAAAAATGAAGCACAGGAATATTTTTCAAATAAAATGAAGTGTGATCGGATGGACCAACGCCTGACTCTGTTGTTTTCACTTTAAAATGTTCGTGTTTAATATAATTCATGGTAATTTTCCAGGCATCAGAAGTTCCTACACCACTAATGATTAGTGTAGGATCTTCCGTCTTCAAACGACCGATCATATCCATGTTTAACATGTAATTAACTTTTAATAAATCGATACTTGGATTTTTAGCAAAATAACCAGAGCCTAAAAGTCCTTTTTCTTCGCCTGAAAACGCCATGAATAAATAGTTATTGTTCTTGGGTCCGTACGCTTTAATGTAACGAGCCAATTCAATCACTCCAGCTACACCGCTTGCATTGTCGTCTGCACCGTTATGAATTGCAGGTTCTCCTCTGTAAAGCGACTCATCACCACCCAAACCTAAGTGATCGTAGTGTGCACCAATTACAATAGTATTTTCTGCTTTATTATCAATAAACCCTAATACATTATTTCCAGTTGCTTCTACTTTGATAATCTCAGCAGCCATGTCTACATCAAATTCCGTGTCAGATTGTAAAATGACAGATTTAGCACCCAACAGATACATCACGGGAATGGAACAAGGTGTTACTTTTATTTTAGAATCCAGAACGGGTTCTTTCATATCCTTGTCGGAAGTATAAAAAATAATTCCGATAGCTCCATGGGCAATCGCAGAATCAATTCTTGTTCTTAAATCTGCAAACTCTGCATATTTAGAATGAGGACCGCCTTTATCAGGAGTGGAAGCGTCGATAACAAATATTTTTCCTTTTAAATTATCTTTTCGATCATAATCATTATGATTTAAAGAGGGTGCAACAATTCCATAACCAACTTGAACAGCTTTGCCTTTTGCTGATGCATTTGCTGAATAGGCTAATGGATAGGAAGCGTTTCCTGTTTCTAGTTCGAATTCGCGAATTTTTAGTTTGGTTTTTGGACCAACTTTTAAACTTTTCGTAAATGTGAATGGCTGTAAAAATCCTTTTTCACCTTTAGCAACTAATCCAATTTCTGTAAATTGTTTGATGATATAAATGCTAGATAACTTCTCGCCTTTCGTTCCTGGCTCACGTCCTCCGTACTCATCGGAAGCTAATGTGGAAATATGCGCCTTAAGAAGGGGTTTAATTTTTACAGAATCAAGTTGAGCAAATGCAATATTGTTTATCAAACAAATAAGCACGGTAAATAATAATATAGTTTTGTTGTTTTTCATTTTATTTATTTACACTTTTATTTTTTCAATAAATTAACTAGAATTAACTAACATCTAACCCAAATGTACTCAGCTGCGACTTCTGGGCTTTGCATCTCCCATGTGAACTTTTATATTCTCAAATTCACCTCGAGAGGCTTTACGATAATC
>CAIXTT010000388.1 GCA_903922455.1 uncultured Bacteroidota bacterium
ATATCTCCTTTACCGGGTGCAGTCAATAATACTTTATCAACTCCTTTTGCTTTTAGATGCTTACTTAATCCTTCTCGGTCACGTGATACACCCGTATTGTCAATTAACAATGCATTATTAATTCCTAATGCTGAATAATCCACATCTTCTGGATTTTTTGCATCAATCACATAAATCGTATGACCATTTACAATTAATGCACTTTTCTCAAGATCTTCAATTACGGTTCCTGGGAAGGGTCCGTGTACAGAGTCGTTTCTTAATAATTCAGCACGTTTGCTTAAATCATCATCAGAACGCTTTCTCACTACAATAGCACGAAGACGTAATTGCTCTCCTTTGCCTGCTTGACCTACTAATTCACGAGCTAAAATTCGACCTATACGTCCAAATCCATAAAGAATCACATCTCTAGGAATCATTTTACGACGATCTTTCCCTACGAATCCTCCAATTTTACTTGTTAAAAAAGCTTTACTATCATTACTAAAATCACTCTTTTCAGCTAACCATTCAGCAGCTAATTTTCCAATATCAATACGTGAAGGAGCTAAATCCATTTCGTTGATTTCACGAGCTAATGCTAATGTATCAATCACTGAAATCGGTTTCTTTACAATATCATTTGCGTACTGATGTAAATTCAAAATCTGGCTAGCACTACGATCTACTAATTGATTTCTAAAAATAATTAACTCCACAGAGTTGTTAAACCATAAAGATCCTGTGATGTGAATTAGTTCGATGGCTGCTTTTTCAAGCTCTATCCAATCGCATAATTGCTTTTCGTAGTTCTCTTGACCAATTGTTTGTGCCGTTATAGTTGCCATATTTATTTTTTTATGAGAATGCAAAGATAATTCTCTGCAATGGAATAAGAGATCTATTTGGTTAAATGTAATTGTATTTTCTGAACAAATTAGTCAGTTTAGTTAAAAACTTAATTTCCGACAACTTTTATTAAATATAAGATTCAAAAACAAGTAGATATAAAAAAACCGGAGTCAATCAAGTTGACTCCGGAATCGGGTAAATGGAGGGGATCGAACCCTCGACCTCTAGATCCACAAACTAGCGCTCTAACCGACTGAGCTACATCTACCGTTTTGAAGGCTGCAAATGTAGTCAACAAGTACATTCATGCCAAAATGAATTGTAAATTTCTTCGTTTTTCAATTATGCTCGCTAACTTTACCCCATGCCCGAAAAAATACAACTTTCAGTTTCAGGAATGACTTGTGCCAGTTGTGCGCAAAACATTAGTAGAAAGTTGGAGTCGAAAGGATTGCATGATGTTTTGGTCAATTACAACTGTGGAGAAGTTGATTTTGAGATGGTTGAAGGAATTCAGTTGGATCAAGTACTTTCTGATATAAACAGTTTAGGTTATAAAGCATCTTTAAATAAGGAGTTGGAAGACTCGAGTTCGAAAAAAAGAAAGTGGGATTCAACCGAAATCAGATTCTTCATTTCAGCACTTTTCACCCTTCCTTTATTGGCACATATGTTCTTTCCTTTTCATATATTACATCAGCCTTCGTTTCAATTCATCCTAACCATGCCTGTGATGATTATCGGATTAAATCATTTTGGAAAGAGCGCGTGGGGATCAATAAAATCAGGGCATATGAACATGGACGTTTTGATTACGCTAGGTTCTTTTTCAGCCTTCATTTATTCATTAATCGCATGTTATTTATACAAGGGTGCGAATGATATTTCAAATTATTTATTTTTCGAAACGGCAGCTACCATTATTACGTTAGTTTTATTGGGAAATATTATTGAAAAGAGAAGTTTAAAAAAGACTCAATCTGCATTAACACATCTTACCAAAATTCAACCGCTGCAAGCCAAGAAAATTGAAAATGCTTTAACCGAAAAGGAATCCATTGTTGAGTTGTTAGCCCATCAAATTAAAATAAATGATTTAATTCTGGTCAATACAGGTGATAAAATTCCTGCTGATGGTCTCATCTACGAGGGCAAAGTGGAGATAGATGAATCCATGATGACAGGCGAAAGTTTGCCGGTTCAAAAAACGATAAATGATCAAGTGTTGAGTGGAACTATCGTTTTGAATGGATTCATTAAAGTGAT
>CAIXTT010000389.1 GCA_903922455.1 uncultured Bacteroidota bacterium
AGACTATGCAGAACTATCGCTTTATCAACAATTTATGTGGCTGGATCATCTTCGCCATTTCTTCCTTCGTTTACATCAGTACCATTGAACCTACTGGGAGCTTCTGGGACTGTGGTGAATTTATCGCCTCTTCCTTTAAATTACAGGTAGGACATCCTCCAGGTGCACCTCTCTTTATGATGATGGGTAGAGTGATGAGTCTGTTTGCTGGCTCTGATCTCACGCAGGTTTCTGTGATGATTAATATTCTCAGCGCCTTAATGAGTGCGGGAACAATTCTCTTTTTGTTTTGGACGATTACCATCTTGACGAAAAAAATTCTTGCTCCTAATCAAGAGGCTGATGGTGGAAATATTATCGCCATAATGGGTGCTGGATTTGTAGGCGCGCTTGCTTATACTTTCAGTGATTCATTTTGGTTTTCAGCAGTAGAAGGTGAAGTATATGCTTCTTCCTCTTTCTTCACAGCCATCGTTTTCTGGGCCATGTTTAAGTGGGAATCGGTGGCCGATGAAAAACATGCAAATCGTTGGATTATCCTTATCGCTTATTTAATGGGATTATCCATCGGAATTCACTTATTGAATTTATTGACAATACCAGCACTCGCTTTCATTTATTATTTCAAGAAGTTTAAACCTTCTACTTCTGGAGTGATAAAAACAGCTGCGCTTGGTGTGGCAATCTTAGGATTTATTCAGTACGGAATTATATCTGGCTTTGTGAAACTTGCTTCGAAATTCGAATTGTTTTTTGTGAATGGAATGGGCGCACCTTTCTGGTTAGGTTTCATTACGTTCTTCTTGATCATCATTGCTGCAATAGTTTATGGATTAAATTATACGGTTAAACGCAACATGCCTTTGTGGAATTTATCTTTACTCTGTGTTGTATTTATTTTGTTAGGATATTCATCGTATTCAATGATTGTAATTCGCTCAGCAGCGAATCCACCTATGGATGAAAATGATCCCGAAAATGCATTTAACTTATTAGGATATATTAATCGTGAACAATACGGTGATCGTCCTTTATTCTTTGGACAATATTACAATGCACGTCAAACCGATTTAGAAGAAGGGGCGATGCAATACACGAAGGGAGAAGATAAATACATTGAGACAACACGTAAAATAACTCCTATCTATGATCCTGCATTCAGTACGATTTTCCCTCGTATGTATAGTGCGCAGGAGAGTCATATTACTGCTTATAAAGAATGGGCAGGAATAAAGGGCGATGAAAAACCAACGTTTGCGCAAAATCTAAAATTCTTTTGGAACTATCAAGTGATTCATATGTATTGGCGATATTTCATGTGGAATTTCGCTGGTCGACAAAATGATATGCAAGGCCATGGTGGAATCACTAAAGGAAATTGGTTGAGTGGTATTAATGCCATCGATACCATGCGACTTGGTCCGCAAGATAAATTGTCGAAAGGGATGATGGATAATAAAGCAAGAAACTGTTTTTATTTCCTTCCTTTAATTTTAGGATTAATTGGTATGATTTGGCATTATCGCCGAGATAGTCACGACGCATGGACAGTAATGTTGTTATACTTCTTTACTGGAATGGCGATTGTTTTATACTTGAATCAGTATCCTTATCAACCACGTGAACGTGATTATGCATACGCCGCTTCGTTCTATACTTTTGCAATCTGGATTGGTTTGGGAGTAGCTGCATTGGCCGATAAACTTAGACAGAAAAAAATGTCGATGCCTGTAGCAGGCGCTTTAACATCCATTGTTTGTTTGGCTGCTGTTCCTGGAATTATGGCGAAAGAAGGATGGGATGATCATAATCGTTCGCACCGTTTAACCTCTCGTGACATTGCTTGGAATTATTTGCAAAGTACTGCGCCCAATGCCATCATCTTTACCAATGGCGACAATGATACCTTCCCGCTTTGGTATGCGCAGGATGTAGAAAACGTTCGAACGGATACGCGCGTTGTCAACTTGAGTTTATTAAATACCGATTGGTACATCGATCAAATGAAACGCAAAGCGTACCAAAGTGATGCGGTGCCATTCTCCTTAACACGTGAGAAGTATGTACAAGGTACACGAGATTATGTTCCGTTCTACGATCGCCAAATTCCAGGTTATACCGATGCGAAGGAAGTGATGGAATTCATCAAAAGTGAAAATCAGGATGCGAAGGTGCGTACGCAAGGTGGATCATCGCTTAATTATTTGCCAACAAAAAAATTATTCATTAAAGTAGATAAAGCGGCGGTGTTAAAGAATGGTGTGGTACGA
>CAIXTT010000390.1 GCA_903922455.1 uncultured Bacteroidota bacterium
ATGCATCACGAAGATTTTACCGGTCAATACGGAAAATTTTATGCGATGTATCATACCGCAGCATGGTATCAAGAACAAGTAAGAACCGATGAAGCCATGGCAAATAAACTAGGTTTTTCGAAAGTGTCGCAAATGAAAGGAGCCGTTGCGGAAAGGATAAAAGAGTTTACGGCAGGAGGTGGATTTCTATTTTCGATGTGTTCGGGTACCGATTCGTATGATATTTCATTATCCGCTCACGGATTAGATATTTGCGAGAAGATGTACGATGGAGATGGAACTTCGCAGAGTTACAATAGTAAATTGGATTACGATAAAACCTTCGCATTTAGAAATTTTAAGTTGAGTCAGAATCCGCTCGAGTATGAGTTTTCGGATATCGATATGACCACACAGCGAAAAATTCCGCGCAACGAAGATGTATTTGTGCTCTTTGAATTTTCAGCGAAATGGGATCCAGTTCCTTCTATGCTTTGTCAAAATCACGAGCAAGTGATAAAAGGATTCATGGGTCAAACTACCTCATTTAAAAAGGAGTTGATTAAGCCTGAAGTGCTCATCATGGGTGAAAATAAAGCAGCAGGTGAGGGGCGATATATTCATGGAGAAATCGGAAAAGGCACCTGGACATTCTACGGGGGCCACGATCCAGAAGACTATCAGCATATGGTAGGTGATCCGCCCACCGACCTCAGTTTGCACCCTAATTCACCCGGTTATCGATTGATTCTTAATAATGTATTATTCCCCGCCGCCAAGAAGAAGAAGCAGAAAACTTAGTATTTGCAACCACTAACCAAATAGTAACGTTTCTTTTAATTTGTTTTATTATTTCTAACCAGATTAATTGAAACGTTTAGACGATTTAAACGTTCAACAAGTATAACATGATAGAATTATTCTTCTTTCTGGTATTTGTTTCAGGTCTCGCAATGAAGTTATTTCATATGCCAGCACATACCATTGTTATGGGCGCAGGTTTATTGGCCATGATGATTTATTATGTGATTTCTTTGGTTTCTTCTACTTCTGCTAAGAAAAGAACAGGAAGTTGGTTGGGATTATCTACAGTGAGTTGGTTGATTTTCTTTTTGGCTGAAGTAAAATTTATGGGCGGCACATTAATTTTAATGATGCTCGCTTTGTTTATCTCTATCCTTTCTTTGTTGATGACATTACGCGAGCCCGGTGCATTGTCGCCCGGAAGAATATTTGTTTTGTTGGTGGCTTTGTTTTTATCTGCATCCACTTCTTGGATGGAATTGCATACTCGCTACTATGTGTTCAATATTCATTTCAGCGAAACCGCTTGGAACGATTATGTAACTTTAGATAAATATAGTTGGCTTTTATATAAAGATCGTCAATTTGACGAAGCTTTAGTGATGAATTCAAAAGCGTATGATGCTGCAAAAGCTAATGGAGCTACTGAGTACATTCCCACTGTTGAAGAGCACGAGGAAGCCATCATTAAGCGAAACTGGGGTTCTTTCGAGCAAGATTAATTGCGTTTACGAATCTTTCACCTCTGCAAGAAAACTTAGCGCCTCTGCGCCTTTTTAACCTGAGCTTGCCGAGGGTTGCGAGAAAAATTAGCGAAGAGAAAATTTAGCGTAGCGCAGCCTCTGCGTCCTTTGCAAGAAATTTAAGTGTATTAAAAATTCGAATACTATTTATTCTTCAAATTTTTTCAAATGGATATTCACGCCATCAAATTCAGCATACATAAAATGATTGATCCATTCTCCTAAGTTGATGTACCGACTTTTATCATTGAGTTTTATATCTAACGGTAAATGACGGTGTCCGAAGATGAAGTAATCAAAATGCTCTTTTTGTAAAATTTCTTTGGAGTGTATAACTAACCACTCCTTATCATCTCCTAAAAATTGTGCATCATCATTTCCGGTTGCGATTCTGCTCTTCTTGGAAAAATATCGCATCAAACTGATGCCAGCGTTAGGATGTAAACGAGCAAATAACCATTGTGAAATACGATTAGCAAATACTTTTTTAAGGAATTTGTATCCATGATCGCCTGGACCTAATCCATCTCCATGTCCTAAGAAGAATTTTTTGTGATTGTATTCTTTTTGGATGGGTTCACGATGCAGTTGCAAACCTATTTCTTCTGGAAAATAATCAAATACCCACATATCATGGTTACCTGTGAAGTAATGCATCTCTACACCGCTATCACTGAGTTCTGCGAGCTTTCCTAAGAGACGAACGTAGCCCTTAGGAACCGCATGCTTGTATTCAAACCAATAGTCGAATACATCGCCCATCAAATATAAAATGGCTGCATCTTTCTTAATGACATCTAACCACCGCACAATTTTTTTCTCCCGCTCCAAACTGCTTGCCTTATCGGGCACACCGAGATGGAAATCGCTGATGAAATAAATTTTTTTGCCTTCAGGTAGTTGCATGAGATTTTAGGGTTTGCAAATATAGCAATTGTCTAGTTGAAGAACTGATTTCGGATGTTTAACGGATTCATAAGATTTAAATTGAATACAAATCGAATCTGTTCTGCATATTTTGCATCATTCGCTTCCAAGTATTTCTGTATTTCTTCTGACCGTACCAATGGAAAATAGACTTCCACCATATTTTTGATTAAACTCAAGCAAATTCCGGCATCATAGCTAAAGGAGGAATTGAGATCATATACATTTTTAATGTCTTTCTTGAAATCAGTAGTGGTTCCGATATCACCGTAAATTTTTAGAGGCAAAGGAATCGGAAAATCGATACTGATGTTTAAAGCAACAATCCAATCGCGATAGGCACCAAATGGAGTGTATATTTTAAATGCGCCTTGTCGTAATGCCATTTGTTGGAATAAAAAGAATTGTGATTCGCTTCTTCCAAAATACAATTCATCATACGCATAATCATTCGACCCTCTTACGCCATTTCTGTCGGATAGGAAGTAGCCATAGAGTCCATTGAGGTTGTCGTTAAACATTTTCCCTCCAAAAAATCGGATGTCGGCACCTTTCCCTTTTTTCTTGTAATTAAAATGATAGTTGAATTCTACATCGGCTTTTAAGATATCCGCATTGGCTTCCACTTGCATTTTCAACGAAAATGGATCAACAGTTCTTCTATTTGATAACTTATATTTCAATCGATAAAATTCTTTATATTCCTGATTTACAAATCCCGATGCTTTTCCATTGTTGAAACGATAAACTACATTGTCTTCCCAAATATGTATGCTCTGTAATTGGATTTGCTGAGTGATGGAACTACGAACATTTGATTTTCTCAGTGAAAAAGTAACTTCCGGACTTAATCGCATATATCCTAGATTTTCTTCCAACAAATTTCCATCTGCATTTTTATATAATTCTTTGGCGTAACTGAATTTTCTAAAACTATTTGACCAAGTAATCTTATGAAGTAACGGCGATGTACATGGGAAAGTAACTTGAATGTTACCCGTGCCATTTAATGTTTTGTCTCCAAAAGCGTATAAGGGCACAAGCGTATATTCAATTCTTCTAAAAGGTAACATCACATTGTAAATACTTGCACCCAACATAAATTTGTTGTACTGATTCCAAGCGACAACCGGAGTTGTGAAAACGCTGGCGTAATTAAAATTATGAATTTTTGGTAAAAGAAAACTATACGTTCTAGGGGCGGTCTTTATTAAGAAATCTTTTCTATATGTATTGTTTCGTCTATTGCAATCAAGTGTAGACTCGTTTTCATCTACAATAATACTATCAAATTCATTGATAGCAAATTTTAGTGGATTTTTTATTAAATCTGAGTGAATCCAATCTGAAATTATTTTTTGTCCATTGTGGTAGATACTGATTTGAAATGGAGTGTTTAAATGCGATTTGTCTATTACTTGAATACTTAATGTATCACCATATTGAACTACATTTTTTATTTTATAATCTTGACTTAAATGTGAGTTTAAAAAATCAACAAAAAACCAAGACAAATCTTTTCCACTTGCTTTTTCAAATGATTTTTGAACATCGGCAGGGTAGGGGTGTTTGAATTTCCATTCTTGAAAATAATTTTGCATTCCTATGAAGAATAAAGAGTCGCCGAGGTAATTTTGTAAATAGTTAAATGCAATTGCTGTTTTTTTGTAAGCAACAATACCATAATTCAAGGATGAAAAATCTACGGCTTTATTTTCTATCGCTTGATCGGTAAATATGCTGGTCGCTAATTGATATTCAAAATGTCCGGTTTGTTTGAAATTAAACTGATTAGTTCCAAACAAATTCGATGCGATTCCAATTGAACTCATTTCATTTAAATTTCCATATTGATATGGAGGATATTTTTTCATCACGTACAAAGCTTCCATAAATGAATTCATGCCTTCGTCCATCCAAGGATGATTTCTTTCGTTCGAGCCAAGTATTCCCTGAAACCAATTATGTCCCACTTCATGCGCTACAACTATATCAAAAAGAAAAGGATCATACGTCTTTCCAATGATGGTGATATTGGGATATTCCATTCCACCCCCAGCTGCAATAGTACCATCAATGGCAGTACACTGTTGGTAAGGGTATTCGCCAACCAATGCAGAATAATGATACAATGCATCGTTCATATTTCTCACTGCATTTTTCCAAAGATGAGGTTCAGAGTTGGTGAATAAAGCCCAAGTCGTTACTTCGTTTCCGCTATTCGGTAGAATCGCTTTTCCCGTACGTACATGAAATCGTTTATCGGCAAACCAAGCAAAGTCGTGTACTTTAGTTTGTGTGTAACGAATGGTTTTAAATTCTTTTGAGGAAGGAGGAAATAGTAAACTGTCGTTGAAGTTATCGGGTTCCTTCGACAATTCATTCATCCAATCTATTTCCGTTTGTGTTTGACAATCTCCAGTAGCACCCACCACATAATTTTTAGGTAAGGTGATTGACACATCAAAAGAACCAAACTCCGCATAAAACTCTCCTTGGTTTAAATAAGGCATCGCATGCCATCCTTGTTGATCGTACACTGCTGGTTTTGGATACCATTGCGTGATTGCGAAAGCTTGTCCAATATGTCCTAATCGAGAGAAACTCGCCGATGGAAGTTTTACATAAAAGGGAGTTTTAATGATCACTCTGTTACCAGGTAATAATGGATTTTTAAGTTGCAACAAAGCGATGTCTTTGTTTAGTGAATCATAACTCCAGGAGATGATTTCATCGCTTGCAGTAAATTGCAATGAGTCGATGTAACCTCGTTCTTCTTCTTTTGCAAAATACAATGAAGCATCTCCATTTTCGAGCATCTGTTTACACAATGCAGAGTTACGATCTTTATAAGCATTAGGCCATAGATGAAACCAAATTTCCGTTAAGGTATCCGACGAACGATTGATGTATTCAATTTCAATCGATGCACTCAATGAATGTTTTTTATCATTCAGGCTTACGTTGATTTTATAATTTACTTCTTGCTGAAAATACGATGTGTTATTTCCTGCATGAGCAATTGAACCATGAAAAAGTAGGGGGAGGAGAAGGAATAGAATCCGTGGAATCATACCTTCAAAAATAGTCAAGAAACAGACGTGACAAAATGTTTATCCCCGAACTTATGAAGATCGAGGAGTTCATCTCAAAAAAAGGAAATACTTAGATTAATTACTCGCTACTTTATGTTTAGAGTGTTCAGTGATCATACTCACAAAATCATCAAATAAATAAGCCGCATCGTGTGGACCAGGCGCTGCTTCCGGATGATATTGCACAGAGAAGGCGGGCTTTGATATCATCCGAATCCCTTCGATGGTTTTATCGTTTAAGTTAAAATGGGTTATTTCAACTTCCTTCGAATTCTCAATATCTTCTTGCATCACTGCAAATCCGTGGTTCTGACTGGTGATTTCACTCGTGCCTTGAATCACATTTTTTACGGGGTGATTAATTCCTCTATGACCATGGTGCATCTTGTAAGTTCTCATCCCACAAGCTTCCGCTAAAAGTTGATGTCCCAAACAAATGCCGAATAGGGGAGTTCCACTCTCTAAAATTTCCTTAACCGTTTTTACTGCATCGTGCATCGTAGCAGGATCACCAGGGCCATTCGAAAGCATGTACCCATCCGGTTGCCATTGGTTCATCTCGGCAAAAGTGCTGTTGTATGGGAAAATGCGAACTTGGCATCCTCTGTCGGCTAAGCTTCTTGCAATATTCATCTTGTAGCCTGCATCCAGCAAAGCCACTTTCATTTTTCCTTCTGTATTAAAATCCCAAGCTGTTTCCGAACTCACCTGGCTCGATAACTCCAATCCTTCCATCGATGGAACTTTCACTAATTCTTTTTTCAGCGTTTCTATGTCTTGGGTAGATGTGCTAATAATGGCATTCATACTTCCTTTGCTCCGAATATGACGCACAATAGCGCGGGTATCCACATCCGTTAGTGTCACCATCTTATTTTGCAAAAGAAAATCTTGAATACTCATGTCCGAATCTTTCCGACTTGGAATTGGACTTAAGTTTCGACAAATAAGTCCTGAAATTTTAATTTCTGTCGACTCCGACTCACTCAATTTTATTCCATAATTCCCGATATGAACACTCGTCATCACCATCAATTGTCCGGTGTACGATGGATCGGTGAAGATCTCTTGATAGCCCGTCATACCAGTATTAAAACATATTTCGCCGGTAGCAATTCCGATGGCTCCGGCAGCTTTACCATAAAAAACGGTACCATCTTCAAGAAGTAATAATGCAGGACTTTTGGGAGTATATTTCATGGAGGGAAGAAGAGGATGAATTCTAAAATGCAAAAATAAAGAAAATGACCCTAGCTCTAAAATGATTGTAAGGCTTGTTATACAAAATTCCTTTAAATGATTCGTTATGTGAGTGTTAGTTGTGAATAAGTTCTGAATTCAAGCTACAAGCTGCATGCTTCGAGTGAGTTTTTAGGTGCGAATTAATTCCAACTCCGAAAATTCTTTCGTCGCTGCTCTCGCTGCCTAATCGCTGCTGCCTTTGCGTTTAAACGGAGAGTAATATACGAAGCTAGTATTTCAATATTTTTCGCGACTTGCCTGCCTACCGTCTTGCCTATGCGTAGCTTGCGCCACCGCTTTAGCTTTAGCGCACGCGGTTAGCATAGGCAGGTTCATTCGCATTTCGCTTTTTTTTCGCATTTCGTGTACATTCGTATTTCGTGTCCCAAGAAATATGTAAACGCCGACTATTTCTTATTTACGTCCAAAGTCCGCCGGTATCTCCCCCCACACTTCAGTTTCCCATTTTAAAATTGGGTTTTTGTAGTCGTTGTTTTCTAACCATTTTTCGGCTCTGTAAATCAAATCAAAGAGTTCACCATTCTTGTTATTCATTTCCAATTTGGTGCCGCATTTTTTTTTCTTGATCCACGCCATGGCTGTTTTGGAATCGGTATACACAATTTTGGTGTGAAGCTCTTGTTGTTTTAAGACGGCGAGTCCATGTACGATGGCTAAAAATTCTCCAATGTTGTTGGTTCCTTGCGGGTAAGGTCCACGGTGGAAAATTTCATCCCTCGACTGAAAATCAACACCACGGTATTCTAATAATCCTGGATTACCACTGCACGCTGCATCTACACAAATACTATCCTTGTTCGGACTTCCCACATTACCTTTTGATGTGCTTGAAGTAGGAGAGAAGGATGCGCTTGCTTTTTTATAAATATGTTTCGCTGGATTTTGTGAGTATGCTAATTCCGCTTCTTGTTTGTTTGGATACGATTTGTATTTCGCATTGGGCCATCCATCTATATTTTTCTTGCACTCATCCCACGATGCATAAACACCTGGACGACGTCCTTCCCATACCGTATAAAATTTCTTCCCCGCCATGGTGCAAATTTAATCTAAAAAGAAATCTTTCAATCGAACTGTTCATAAATGAATCGAACAAAGATGTAATTTTGCTTAGAAATCATCTCTAGAATATGCGTCGTAGCGCAGCCTTTGCGTTATTAGCGAGAAATTTTACGCACAAGAATCTTTGCGGCTTTGCGTCTTTGCGAGAAAATTTAGCATAGCGCAGCCTTAGCGACCTAGCGTTTTTACGAGAAAATTTAGCGAAGAGAATTCCAGTATCCCACTGAGCTTGTCGAGGGTGCGAGAAAATTTGACGTAGCGCAGCCTTTGCGTCTCCGCGCCTTTGCGAGAAAATTTAGCGAAGAGAAAAAGCAACCAATGGCCTAGCGATTCCTCCTTAACGAGAAAATTTAGCTGAGTGAAAACTTTGAGTCACTTTTGATTGTAGAATTAGCATTCAACACTTATTTTTTTACTTTGATAATTATTATTGCAAAAATAAAGTTCATAAAATTGCTCGCAAAGGCGCAAAGACGCAAAGAAGAGGAAATTTATTTATAATTAAATTTGGAATTAATTATAGAAATCTCAACTTCTCGATTGCTATCGAAATAGAGAGAAAACAATGTTTATTTTTAATAAGAATAAGATCGCGAGGACTTGCTTTTGCA
>CAIXTT010000391.1 GCA_903922455.1 uncultured Bacteroidota bacterium
GGCGATCCAGCAGGAACAAATTGGTATAATTCAGTTTTAGCTCAGGGACATCAAGGATGGGGCGGAATAAGCGGAGGCTGGCAATCGTGTTCTTATGTTTATAATAGTCCAATTGGAAACAATTACTTTCAAATCCGATTTTGCTTCATCAGCGACTTCAATGTTGTTGATTTAGGAACTTCCATCGACGACATTTCCATCACTGGAGTAACTTCGGTTGAAGAACTCAATGAAAATTCTAGCGTTATCGTCTATCCGAATCCAACCAATGATGAACTCTTTATTCTTGTTTTAGACAATGCATCTCCAATTAAACAAATTGAACTTCGCAGTATTGATGGAAAAGTTGTTTACACACAAGATCGTCCCTCTACTAAACCAATAAAAATTTCTACTGCTTCCTTTAGTGCAGGAGTTTATTTACTGGGATTGGTGAATGAAAATGGAGATCGGAGTTTTAAACGAATAGTTGTGCAACATTGATTCGAAAAAGCAAAAGCACAATTTTTCAATCCATTATTCCGGTTCGTTTACATTAGCGCGAAACTTAACTGATAATCCATGAATGAAATTTCGTAAGTATTGATCGTTACAAGGACGATATTGCTTTTGTTCTGGGCTTCTTAAAAAAGCGCTTAATTCGTGCGGACTAATTTTTTTGTCGACTAAATTGAAAAGCTCGATGATATCATCCGTTTTGAGATCGAAAGCTATTTTTAGTTTTCTTAAAATTAAATTATTACTCAATTCTTTTTCTGCGATCATCTGCACTCCTTCCCTTTTACCTCGTTTCAAAATTATAAGTCCGTTAAGAAAGGTAGCCAACATTTGATCATCGAGTTCAATGTACAAGGGATCATCCTCCTTTTTAAGCCAATCACTTACATCTGATCTTTTAGCACTATAATCACCCAAACCAAAAATTTCGATCATGGAGGCATCGTTTAAATCCAGTGTATATCGGACTCTTCTTAGTATATCGTTGTTAGTCATTGGATCACAGTATCAATTATATTTTTTCAAATCGCGAGGCTTCGCAATCAAATTAATCGAATCGAAAATTAGTTAAAAAAGAATTAATGACCTATTCCCGTTAAAATTCTAAACTTTCATTAACCAAAATTTAATTGATTGAGATCACACTTTATGAAAATTATCAGCGTTCAACTATCAGCTCAACTACCATTAATTATGAGATCCTACCATCAAAAACAATTAGCACTTCATTTATTATGCTTATTGAGTTTAGGTTTACTCATTTTCCGAATCAGCATCACCGGACAATTGAATTTCATTTTCTTAGTTTGGAATTTATTTTTGGCTTACATTCCATTCGGAATCAGTACCCTCATGGAATTAAAAAAGAGAGACATTGATCATTGGCAATTTTGGGTAATTGCTCCCATTTGGCTTTTGTTTTTTCCGAATGCGTTTTATATCCTCACCGACCTCTTCCATCTACACAAAATAGCCGGAATGCCTGAATGGTTCGACTTACTACTCATCCTTACATTTGCTATTTCAGGATTATTACTTGGACTTTTTTCACTGAGAAGTATGCACAAAATAGTGGAAAAATTACATTCCAAATGGGTGGGAATTACCTATGTCATCAGCTCCATTATATTAGGAAGTTTTGGCGTTTACTTAGGACGATTTGAACGATACAATAGTTGGGACATTTTTAGAATGCCTTTAGAAATCACAAAGGAAATAGCCAATCGAATTTTATATCCAACCGAACATCCAAGTACATGGGGATTAACAATTGGGTTGAGTTGCCTATTGGCCATACTCTATTTATTTACAGGAAGTAATTCCGTCGAGAAAAGGATAGATAAATAAACTGAAAAAGTGATGATTTTGTGCCCAAGACGAGAGTCGAACTCGCACACCCGAAGGCGCCACCCCCTCAAAGTGGTGCGTCTGCCAATTTCGCCACCTGGGCAGGTGAAATAAAAATTGAAAACTAAATTAGAGGGATGCAAATATACTTCTTCCTTTTGAAAAGAGAAACAGAACCGTTTCACTTTCCAAAACTACTAATCTTGCACTATTAATTTTATAGAAATAGATGATGATGAATTACTTATATTAACAACATAGCTTCCTGCAGACAATTTAAAATCGGCTGAACCCAATTGAATTTTCTGCTTTCCGGATTGAATAGATAAGGGTTGACGATGAACTAAGCGACCATCTAAAGAATAAATAGCGCAATTCAAATCAGTACTTTTTGCAGAAATCGAAATCAAATAAAACTCACTTCCGTTTGATGGATTAGGGCTTAAAGAAAGTTGAAGATCATCAACACGAACTTCATTAAGAGCAGTGGGAACACGCAAACTATCACGATATTTAATCAATGTTACTGTTTCAATTCCGAGCAATTCAGATGTGTTTATTTGCAAAATAGGAATATCCTGACCTGTAGCTAACCATTTGTATTCGCGTGTCAATTGACGTGGAGCGCTAAATCCAAATCCGAGTGTATCTAAATAAATAGAATCTTCACCTGTTAAAGTAGAAACAATTCGAAGTGCATTAAATGTACCATAAGGAGTGGTGATATCGCCCCAACCATCAACCACATTTACTCGATGTTGACTACCAATAGCAGTAGCAAGTCCTGGAATGATGATAGAATAATCACTGTCTGAAGAATCCATATTTCCAAAAGTTATAGGAAAGTCGTAAATGATATCGTCATTATTGAAAGAAATAGGAGTTGTAATTCCGGTGATACTCGCACCGTACCCAGTTTGCTTATAATTGTTTGAACTCTTGTTATAAAAACCATATACATCCGAGATGGGTACTTGAGGAACTGCTGACAAATCCACACCACGCATGGCTTGATTCGAGTTAAATCCAAATACTAAAGCATAAACTAATGGTGTTGAAAGCACGGATAAAAAAGTATCTACATCTTGTGATGTATGTTGAAGCATCGAAAAATCCCACACATAACTTGTACCCGTCAGCGTAAGGTCAACCGGAGTCGTTATTGCAGCTTGACTAAACTGAATTTGATCACCTGCGCTTGGCAAATCGGCACTGGTAATAGTGATTTGAGCTATTGATATCAATGGGAACAGAACGCTCATTAAAATAGTATATACTTTTTTCATATTTATTATTTATAGATCAAAGATATTCGTTTTTAAGGGAATTATAACCGCAATTCATATGATTTTTCTTCAATTTCTACTTTGCATTCAAGCTTATTTCTTCTGATTTTCGATTAATCAAGTAGAAATCGGGGACATGGGAGGCATTTTCCCAAAGTGGATTTACATCCATTTTGGATGTGGGTTGATAATTTAGAATGACCTACTATCCTGAAATTGTGATGTCAATTTTCTTTTTCGCACCGTCCAATTTCTAGTTTGCAAACGATAACTCAACTTACCAAAAGCATAACCCATCGCTGCACCTGCCACCACATCACTCGCCCAATGTTCGCCTTGGTAAACACGAGAAACCCCCACTAAGGAAGCCAACGTATAAAGTCCGACTACAAGTAATTTATTTTCCTTACACGCACTCGCCGTAACACTCGCCCACGAAAATGCGATGAAAGAATGCCCGCTAACAAATGCATCATTCCCTGTAAAACCATTTAACGGACCTTCCCAATTCCATGGATTAATCACTTTACTTTCTAAATTAGGACGATGGCGTTGCGCTAAAAATTTAGGAACACGACTAAATCCAGCAGCGAGTCCAATCGTTTTAATTTGAAGCATAGAAAGCCAAACCCAATGTTCATTTTCCTTTTGTTTTCCTGCAATAAAAAGTACCGCAGCAGCAGCAACAGGATACACACCAAGCCCGACTGCACCAAGTGTATAATCGATGGGCTTTTGATTGGTTGTACGAAAATTACTTTCACGAAATGTTTTCTCAATCTCTTCATCAAAATAAAAAGCAAGTCCAGTTGCTGCTACTGCCGAAGAAATAAATACCCAATCATGCTTTTTTATTTCACGTGGAAACAAAATCAAATCGCGAGTGTCCTTCAAATACGATTTAAAATATCCTTTGCCTAAAGGAGGAATGCTGTCGGATTGAGAGTAAGAATTGCATGAAAAACAAATCATCAAGAACAACAAAACAAAACTATATCTCCCCCACTTCATCCTCAAAGTCCCTTGGCTTTAGCTTCGTTCCAATACACATCCATCTCGGCCAAATTCAAATCTTCTAACTTCTTGCCTGAATCCTTAACCTTACCTTCCATGAATTGAAAACGTCGAATGAATTTTTTATTTGTTCGTTCTAATGCTTCGTCGGGATTTAATTTTAAAAAACGCGCATAATTGACAAGAGAGAACATCAAGTCGCCTAACTCTGCTTCCATTTTCTTTTGATTTCCATTTTTTACTTCCTCGTAAAACTCATCCATTTCTTCCTTCACTTTATCCCATACTTGATGCGGTTCTTCCCAATCAAATCCTGCAGCGCGTGCTTTCTCCTGAATTCGCATCGATTTCACTAATGCCGGTAAAGAAACAGGAACACCGCCCAACACAGAATCATTTCCTTCTTTTAGTTTCAACTTTTCCCAGTTCTGACTTACTTCTTCTTCACTGCCTACCACTACATCTCCATAAATATGCGGATGACGATGAATGAGCTTTTCACAAAGAGAATTTATAACACTAGTAATATCGTAATCGCTTGTTTCGCTGCCCATCTTACAGTAAAAAACAATATGCAATAAAATATCGCCCAACTCTTTCTTTACCTCCTGTTGATTGTTTTCCAAAATGGCATCCGCTAGCTCGTAAACTTCCTCAATAGTTAGATGCCTGAGCGATTCCATTGTTTGCTTTTTATCCCATGGACATTTAGCTCTCAACTCGTCCATTATTCCTAATAATCGTTCGAAAGCCTGTAATTTTTCCTGCATTGATGTCATGGGCCAAAAATAGAGAAGAATAAGGATTCGACTCATTTTGATGATAGAATGAACCTTTCATAAATCCCAAGGGCTATCTATTCATTTAATGGGTTCATTTTTTAACTTTGCACGACAAAATGAAAATCCTTAATTCCCATTTTCGACTTTATCTCTGTTGTTTAATCTTCTTAGGTGCACACCAAGCGGCTTATTCACAAACAGATACCATATTATCTCCGGGTAAATGGTCGGTGGGATTGAATTTTCACAAGGGGTTTATCATTGCCCATCGCTCTGCAATGGTCCATTTGCAAAAGAACTTTTCTACCGAGGTAGAGTTAAGTTTCTTAAAACCAGTAAATGGGTCGA
>CAIXTT010000392.1 GCA_903922455.1 uncultured Bacteroidota bacterium
ACCACTTGCGCACGCTCCATCACTTTGTCGCTAAACTTTACTTTGAAGATGCTCTCTATTAAAAGAAAAATAACGTGTCCACCATCTAAGGCTGGAATGGGTAACATATTCATGAAAGCTAATACCATCGACAAAAGTCCAGTGATAGCCCAAAACCTCGACCAATCCCAAACGCCTCCGTAAATAGTGGCAATGCCAATGGGTCCTTGCACCGATTCACTCGCTTTTTCTTCTCCTGTAAATATTTTTCCAAGTCCTTTTGCATTTGAAACAAGTGCTTCAATGGCATCCGATGTACCAAATGAAACAGCGTTTGAAACCGTATAAGGTTCCATCTTATAGGATGTGTTTTTTTCCGGTGTAGCATCGTATGAAATACCGATGGTTCCTTTTTCGGTAACGGTGCTTTCTAAAGTGATGGGTTTATTATCACGAAGTATATTTAAAGTAACAGTTTTGCTTTTTAGTGCACCAATTTTGCTTACCAAATCATCGTTGTTGGCAATACTCTCACCATTGATGGCGGTAATTTTATCTCCTGTTTGTACTCCTGCTTTTTGTGCAGGCTCGCCCTCCACTACTCTTCCGATTTGATAATGAAGTGGACCATAACCAATAAAACTCCAACGACCAGCCTCTCCTACCTTGCGATAAAAATTATCGGGAACTATTACTTCCATGGTGCGATTATCTCGCTCAATAGATAAAGTTGCGCCAAATAAAACACGCGAAGAAAGTACATCTTCAAAACGCTCAAATGAGTTGCCGTTGATGGTAAGAATTTTATCTCCGTCTTGTAAGCCAATCTCCTTACCCAACTTGTAAGCATAAATTCCCTTTCCTTGAATTACTTCTTGATTGGGTAAATAATCTTTTTTGAATTGTAATAAAGTACCACTGAAAATAATAATTCCTAATATTACATTCATCGTAACACCACCCACCATCACAATCAATCGTTGCCATGCTGGTTTAGCTCTAAATTCCCAAGGTTGTGGCTCGGCTGCTAATTGCTCAGTGTCTAAACTTTCGTCAACCATTCCCGCAATTTTGACATAGCCACCTAATGGTAACCACCCCATGCCGTATTCTGTATCGCCTATTTTAAAACTGAAAAGTTTAAATCCCCATGCATCAAAAAACAAATAGAATTTTTCTACTTTAATTCCGAATGCACGAGCCGCTAAAAAATGTCCTAACTCGTGAAGTGTTACTAATATTGAGAGGCCTAAAATTAATTGGCCGGCCATAATAAGTCCTTGCATTGTTCTATTTAAATTATTTGAAATTTTTTCTGACTGCGAATGTACGAATAAGGAATGTGTCTTGCCGAAGGCCTTTATTCTCCCTTCTCTAATCTAATCTTTTTAGGGAGTTTATGTTTGACGATTATCCTTACCTTAAATTTTAACATCACTTTTTTGAATTAGTTGTGACGTAATTTGCCGAGCCGCCGCATCGCTTTCCTGATACGCTTTTATATCGGGCTGAGACTCAAAAGCTACTTGATTCATCGTCGCTTCTATGACCTCCGCAATTTGAAGGAAGCCTAGTGCGTCTCGTAAAAAGGCAGCTACCGCAATTTCATTAGCAGCATTCATGACGCAAGGTAAATTCCCGCCTTTTTCCATGGCCCATCTCGCTAATCCTAAACATCTAAATGTTTCTTCATCAGCTGTTTCGAAGGTAAGTTGCGGAAATTTAGTAAAATCAAAGCGAGGAAAATCGGATACTAATCGGTTTGGATAACCCAAGGCATATTGTATAGGTAATTTCATATCCGGTAATCCCATTTGGGCTTTCATGCTTCCATCTTGAAATTGAACTATGCTGTGAATGATGGATTGAGGATGTACAATAACTTCAATTTCAGAAGCTTGCAAATCGAAAAGCCATTTGGCCTCAATCATTTCCAAGCCTTTATTCATCAAAGTCGCCGAATCAATGGTAATTTTAGCGCCCATGGTCCAGTTGGGATGTTTTAATGCCTGCGCCTTGGTGATGTTAGCTAATTCTGATTTTTTCTTCCCGCGGAAAGGTCCGCCGGAAGCTGTCAAAATAATTTTTTCAATCGGATTGTGCATCTCCCCAGCTAAGCATTGAAAAATAGCACTATGCTCGGAGTCGACAGGATAAATGCTGACTTTATTCTCCAACGCCAATTTCGTTACTAAATCGCCTGCCACCACCAGCGTTTCTTTATTCGCCAGTGCAATATTTTTTTTGTTTTCAATGGCCGCCAAGGTTGGAGCAAGACCAGAAAAACCAACCATAGCCGTCAACACTAAATCGATAGTGTCCATACTCATCAATTGTACAATGGAAGCCGCACCGCCAAATACTTTTATGTTGTCGCTTTCCAACCCCGATTTTAACGCGGCTAATTTTGTGGTATCACAAATAACTACCGCATTTGGTTTAAACTTTTTAGCTTGTTCAATCAGCAAATCTACATTGCTATTTGCAGTGAGCACTTCCACACTGAATTGATCAGGATGTGCCTCAATCACTTCGAGGGCTTGTGTTCCGATAGATCCCGTTGATCCGAGGATGGCGATTCTTTTCATGTTGATGTTGCGAAGGTATGAAAGCTTTTGTACGTAATACGAATTTGCTACTTCGGAGAGGGCTGAATTGTCGTTTATAAATTTTGCTTCGCAGTTCTACTGGGACGCGAAATTGCGAAAAGCCTACCTATACTAAAGCTTCGGTAGGCAAGCACGAAAATGCGAAAAGCCTACCTATGCTTAATCTCATTGCTTCGCAAAGGCAAGTCGGTAGGTAGGCAATAAAATCGAAATTAGAGAAAAGTGATTCAGCCCCAACTTTTATTCGGTACTAATTAAATCCTTACTACGTTTGTAGACTATGTCGAGTCCCGATTATTATCAACTTCTCGGACTTCCACGCGATGCCAATCCAGTGGAAATAAAAAAGGGATATCATCGACAGGCACTTTTGCATCATCCCGACAAAAACCCGAATGATCCAATGTCGGCCGATCGTTTTAAAATGATTGCAGAAGCATATAAAGCATTAAGTGATCCCATTAAACGCGCAAATTATGATGCGGGTTTTAGTAGTTATAATTATTCAAGTGCCATCATTGCCCCCGAATACTTAAAGGCGGAGGTAGATGTAAAAAAAGTAAAACTCAATGAAGAAGTAGAATTAACTTTTTCATTTCCTGGTGAAGGACGCTTTTTTAAAAAGCCTGTTTTATATGGATGGGAAATTACTGCCGGACCTACTGTCGATCATCGTTATGTTTTAGTAGATGGGCATTCCATCCGCGAAACGGTGTTACATTATACGGTGTGTGCGTTGAGAACTGGTATACAAACCATTCCTGCAGCGCAAATTCATTTCCATCATGTTCCAGTGAACTCCGAATCACTGCAAGTTTTTGTGGAGGAGAATCATTGTTATTTTAAATCGGGAGAAAAGGCGGGAAGCAATCCATTAAAAGTGATGATGCATCGCATGCAAGTTACGAGTAATACGGTGTATCGAAAAACCATCATTCATCAGCGCGCAGTTTTATTACCACGATCCGATATCGTTTATTGGTATCATAAAGTGGGACGCATTCTAAAAATTTCATTTGCATTGATGGGTGCTGTATTCGCCATGACTCGA
>CAIXTT010000393.1 GCA_903922455.1 uncultured Bacteroidota bacterium
GTCGTCGGATCTTGATACCCTTCTTTTTTTACTTTAGCAATTCCAACGATGGCCAATCCCTCATTGCTGTGATAGAATAAAACCATGTCGCCTTTCTTCATGCTTCTCAAGTTATTTCTAGCCTGATAATTACGCACTCCATCCCAGCAAGCGAATCCATCCTTTACGAATTGATCCCACGAATACTTGAATGGTTCTGACTTAACGAGCCAGTAGTTCATAATTGCTTTTTTAAAGTGACTCCGAAAATACAGAATGCAATTGAATCCTCATGTTTGCTTTTGGAAGATTTACTATTTTTACAAATAAAATACTTGCTATGAAACGTTTGCTCCTGACTTTCACTCTATTGACGCTATTCTCGCTCTCTGAAGGATGGGCGCAGTCCTCTTGTTGTGATGTTACCGCCGGAGAAGCCTTATCGTTTGCTGATTTTGCAAATGATGAAAAGTTCATAGCATCTCATCTTCCTCCAGTTCCCTTGGATTTCACACCGAAAATTGGAAAGATGGTCAGTATGAAAGTGGAAGGAGGGAAGGAAGCAGCCATTTTTGAAGTAAAATCTGGAAAAACAAATGGAGCCGTTATTCTGATGTTTCACGAGTGGTGGGGATTGAACGAATATATTTTACGTGAAGCAGAAAGGTTTCATTTTGCTACGGGTGCTACCGTTTTGGCAATAGATTTATACGATCGTCAAGTGGCCTCTACCTCCGAAGAAGCAGCTAAGCTCATGCAAGGATTGAAAAAGGAAAGAGTAGAATCCATTATTAAAGCTTGTTTGGAGTATGGCGGGAAATTTTCTCGAGTGCAAACTATCGGCTGGTGCATGGGTGGTGGATGGAGTTTGCAAGCTGCTATCTTAGCTGGTCAACAAGGCTATGGATGTGTTGTTTATTATGGAATGCCTGAAGTGGAAAAGGAAAAGTTGGCACAATTGGGCGGACCCGTTCTCGGAATTTATGCAAGTAAAGATGCTTGGATTACCCCTCAATTAGTAGATGAGTTTGATGAAAATATGAAAATCGTTCAAAAGAAATTTACACAATATTCTTTTGATGCCGATCACGCTTTTGCGAATCCGAGTAATCCAAAGTTCGATAAGGTAGCCACGGCAAAAGCCAACGACTTGGTGATAAAATTTTTGAAAGAAAATTTTAATACTCCTTTTCGAAAGCCAAATCTGGATACAAAGTAACTTGTTGTAATTCCGTAGGTTGCTTTGGGTGTTTCGTAAACTGTTTATTCTCTTTTCGGGTAGATGGTCACGAGGCTTCGGATGCGTCGCGAGACTTCGCGATTAGATGTAATATTTCTCCCTCTTTTTGAAAGTTGCAACCTCGAAATTTCGTATCTTTGCACCACGAAAAGGATGCTAGTTATTAGTTGTTAGATGTTGGATTTATTATCTTAAATTGTGAAATCAATCACCTGTTTAGTAAAGTGATTATAAAACAACTGTCCATTAGAAATGTAGGATTTAAGATCTAAGCGAAGCCTCGCGACCAACTACCAACATCCAACAAACAACAACCAACATCAAACCTCTAACATCCAATTCTTAATTCTTAATTCTTAATTAAACCAAATGGTATTCGACCTCGACATGATCCAAAATATGTATGCTGGCTTTCCAAGCAAAGTAGCAGCTGCACGCGCCCTTACTGGCGGACCTCTAACACTCGCTGAAAAAATTCTGTATTCCCATCTTTCAGAGGGACTGCCACAAAAAGCTTTTGTTCGAGGAAAAGATTATGTTGATTTTAATCCAGATCGTGTAGCCATGCAAGATGCAACGGCACAAATGGCGCTGCTGCAATTCATGCAAGCCGGTCGACCTCAAGTAGCCGTTCCTTCCACTGTGCATTGTGATCACTTGATCCAAGCTGAAGAAGGAGCTACAGCAGATTTAACAAAAGCATTGGATAAGAATAAAGAAGTTTTTGGATTTCTTTCTTCCGTTTCAAATAAATATGGAATTGGTTTTTGGAAACCAGGAGCAGGAATTATTCATCAAGTAATTCTAGAGAATTATGCATTTCCAGGTGCAATGATGATTGGTACCGATAGTCATACGGTGAATGCCGGTGGACTTGGTATGGTTGCAATAGGTGTAGGTGGTGCCGATGCTTGTGATGTGATGGCTGGTCTACCTTGGGAATTAAAATTTCCAAAGTTGATTGGTGTAAAGTTGACAGGAAAAATGAGCGGCTGGACATCTGCAAAAGATGTAATTTTAAAAGTAGCTGGTATCTTAACTGTGAAAGGTGGAACCGATGCGATTGTAGAATATTTTGGTCCGGGTGCTGATAGTATTTCTTGCACAGGAAAGGGAACCATTTGTAATATGGGTGCGGAGATTGGAGCTACTACATCCATCTTCTGTTACGATGAAAAAATGGCCGATTACCTCCGTGGTACCAGCCGTAAAGCCGTGGCGGATTTAGCTGATGGAATCAAAGAACATTTGCGCGGTGATGAAGAAGTGTATGCAAATCCTGAAAAATATTTTGATCAAGTAATCGAAATTAATTTAGATGAATTAGAACCGCATATTAACGGTCCTTTTACTCCTGATTTAGCATGGCCATTGAGTAAATTCGCTGCTGCCGTGAAAGAGAACGGATGGCCATCAACGTTAGAGGTTGGTTTGATAGGTTCATGTACCAATTCATCGTATGAAGATATTAGTCGTGCCGCTTCATTAGCCGATCAAGCAGTGAAAAGTGGATTGAAAGCAAAAAGTGAATTTACCATCACTCCAGGATCCGAACTAGTGCGATACACGATAGAGCGCGATGGATTCTTAGCTACTTTCGATAAGATGGGTGGCGTGGTGTTAGCCAATGCATGTGGTCCTTGTATTGGACAATGGGCTCGACATACTACCGATCCGAATCGTAAAAATTCAATCATCACATCCTTCAATCGCAATTTTGCAAAGCGTAATGATGGAAATCCAAATACACATGCATTCGTTGCTTCTCCTGAAATTGTAACCGCATTAGCCATCGCTGGCGATCTTACTTTTAATCCGATGACGGATTTTTTAACGAATGATAAGGGCGAGAAAATAAAATTAGCAGAACCAAAAGGTCCTGAAATGCCACCGCAAGGTTTCGCTGTAGAAGATGCAGGCTACCAAGCACCGGCTGCTGATGGATCATCCATAAAAATTGAAGTGAGTCCAACCAGTGATCGTCTGCAATTACTCGATCCATTTGCAGCATGGGAAGGAATTGATTTGAAAGGATTGAAATTGCTCATCAAAGCAAAAGGAAAATGTACTACCGATCACATCTCGATGGCAGGTCCATGGTTGAAGTATCGCGGACATCTTGACAATATCAGCAACAACATGTTGATTGGTGCCATGAATTTCTTCAATGAAAAAACGGATAACGTAAAAAATCAATTGACAGGTGAGTACGGTGCTGTACCAGCTGTTCAAAGGGCTTACAAAACGCAAAATATCGGTTCTGTCGTTGTAGGTGATGAAAATTATGGAGAAGGTTCTTCTCGTGAACATGCAGCCATGGAGCCTCGTCACTTAGGTGTTCGCGCGATCTTGGTGAAATCATTTGCTCGTATTCATGAAACCAATTTGAAGAAACAGGGAATGTTAGGTCTTACGTTTGCAAATAAAGAAGACTATAATAAAATCCAGGAAGATGACGTCATCGATATCTTGGGCTTAACCACTTTCGCACCCGGAAAACAACTGACGCTTCAGCTGAATCATAAAGACGGCACGGCAGAAACCATCCTGGTAAATCATACTTACAACGAAAATCAAATTGAATGGTTTAAAGCCGGTGGTGCTTTAAATATCATCCGCTCACAAGTAGGTGCTTAATTCGTAGCATTTATTCAAAGAATAAATTAATCTAATCATGCTGCTCAGTAGTCTATTCTACTGGGCAGTTTTTTTGTGTTTAAA
>CAIXTT010000394.1 GCA_903922455.1 uncultured Bacteroidota bacterium
CTCAATTGCCACAGCTGGTTCAGCTTTCATTATGGAACACTCTCGATTGAGAAGCTGTTGGAGGAAGCACAAAGGCTAGGCGTAAAAAAGCTAGTATTAACCGACATTAATAACACTTCCGGCGCGCTCGACTTCATCCGCTTGGCTCCGAAATATGGCGTGGAGCCAGCGGTGGGAATTGAGTTTCGTCAAGGCGATACCGTTAGATTCATCGGTATTGCAAAAAATAATGAAGGCTTCGAAGAGCTGAACCGCTACCTCAGCGATTGTCTCCGCCAAGGAGCCGCCGAAGGAGAAAGTTCCGGCAACCGCGATGCCATCGTCCCTAAAGAAATTCCATGTTTCAGGAACGTTGTGGTTATCTTACCTGTTAAACTGTCTTCCTCCGACCCTCTCTCGTCTCATGTTGAGATGGGAGAGGGGAGATGGGAGAGTGGGAGTCTCGAGAGTGAGAGGGAGGATAAGAGCGAAGTGCGTGAAGAGATGCAAGAAGATGTCGCAGTTCCTTTGAATAAGAAACATGAAAAATTTGTGGGAGAAAATAATGGGTCGAACGACTCGCCCATTTATTCAGAGAAAACCATCGCGCCCATTGTTGCTTTTGGCACATCAAAAAAAAATTCCCAATTAAACACAGTAGAAACTTTTATTACGGCGAGAGAAATCGCAGCGCGGGAACAGAACAGAGAACCACAGCACGAACAATCGCCCCGTCTGAAAGGACAAGGGAAACGAAAAAAACTGCGCGATGCAGAACACCTTTTCTACGGAGTAGCCCCCTCCGATTTATCGCGACTTCCGTTTTCGGAATTTAAAGATTGCCTCCACCGTTGCGTCATCCTCTGGCCAGTGACTGTGCGCAACAAAACAGATTTTAATATTCACCGACTCCTCTGCGCCATCGGACACAATACCTTGCTCAGCAGGGTTCCTCCCAACGTGAATTGTAGTCGGGAAGAAGTGATGGTACCGATTGCGGATATCCACAACCGTTATAAAGACTTTCCGCAACTTCTTTCCAACACCCAAAAAGTATTGAGCGAATGTCACATCGCTTTCGACTTCCACGAGCCAAAAAATAAAAAAACATTTAGCGGTAGTAAAGGCATCGACACCGAACTGCTGAATCGTGAAACGTGGAAAGGTGTAGATTATCGCTTCGGAAAAATAATTTCACCAGCGATTCGTGAACGCGTAGAAAAAGAATTACGCATGATTAACGAGCTCGGTTTCGCAGCCTACTTCCTCATCAACTGGGACATCGTGCGTTATGCACAACGACGCGGTTATTTCTACGTAGGAAGAGGTAGTGGCGCCAACAGTATCGTCGCCTACTGTTTGCGCATCACGGATGTAGATCCCATCGACCTCGATTTATACTTCGAACGATTTATTAATCCCTTCCGACAAAACCCGCCCGACTTCGATCTCGATTTTAGCTGGAAGGATCGCGATGATTTAACGGCGTACATTTTTCGTCGCTATGGCGAAGAACATACGGCCTTGCTTGCGACGTACAGCACGTATCAAACCAAAGCGATTGTTCGTGAGTTAGGAAAAGTTTTTGGACTTCCGAAAGAAGAGATCGATGCCTTGCAATCAACACGCGATGGAGAAAGTGTAGGCGAAGGCATAGCGAAACTGATTCGTGAATTTAGTTTGCTGATGCACGATTTTCCGCATCACCTGAGCATCCATGCCGGCGGAGTGATCATCAGCGAGAAACCCATTGTTTGTTACACCGCACTCAATCATCCACCCAAAGGATTTCCCGTGACACAATTCAGCATGTTAGAATCGGAAGACATTGGATTGTATAAGTACGATATTTTAAGTCAGCGTGGACTCGGACATATTCGTGATGCCGTCGACATCGTGAAAAAAAATCGCGGCATCGACATCGACATTCATCAGATCAAAGCATTTAAGAAAGATGAAAAAATAAAAGAGCTCATTCGCAATGGACGCTGCATGGGTTGTTTCTATGTGGAGAGTCCTGCGATGCGGATGTTGCTGAAAAAATTACAAGTAGATACTTATATTCAGCTGGTGGCGGCGAGTTCAATCATTCGTCCAGGTGTAGCGCGGAGTGGTATGATGCGCGAATACATTCTACGTACACACGATCCAGCTCGAAGAACGTATATACATCCCGTTATGAAAGAGCTGATGGAAGAAACGTATGGCATCATGGTGTATCAGGAAGATGTGATCAAGGTAGCACATCACTTCGCTGGACTCGACTTGAGTGAAGCCGATGTGTTGCGCAGAGGGATGAGTGGGAAGTTTAGAAGTCGGGAAGAGTTTCAAAAAATTCGCGATAAATTTTTTTCCTCTTGTCACGAAAAGGGATATCCGCTCTCCATCACGGATGAAGTATGGAGACAGATAGAAAGCTTTGCGGGTTACTCATTCTCCAAGGGACACTCGGCGAGTTATGCTGTAGAGAGTTATCAGAGTTTATATTTGAAGGCGCATTATCCGCTTGAATTTATGGTAGGTGTGATTAATAACTTCGGTGGATTTTACAATACCGAATTCTATGTGCATGAAGCGCGCATGCAGGGAGCGAACATCCACGCGCCCGATATCAACAAGAGCACCTACTTAACGGATATCCACGGCCGTGATATCTACTTAGGCTTCATCCATCTTCAAAACATACAATTAAATTTATGCGAAACCCTCTTACACGAACGCAACACGCAAGGCGCCTTTGTTGACCTCGCCGACTTCATGCGTCGCGTCGCTATTGAAGTAGAACAGCTCCGCATCCTCATTCGTATTGGTGCTTTTCGATTTACAGGAAGAAGTAAGAAGGAATTGATGTGGGACTTGCTCCTTCACTTGGGCGATGGAAGAAAAACAGAAGTATACCAACCTCTCTTTAACGAACCCTCCTTCGACAAGTCTTCGGAGGGCGAAGTGGAATGGAAATTACCCCCGCTTACGCATCATCATTTAGAAGATGCGTTGGATGAAATTGAGTTGTTAGGATTTGAATTATCGAGTCCATATAAAAGACTTTCAAAAAGTTTAAACGCGGCGGTCGCGGCGGTCGCAGCGGAGTCGCAGCGGTCGCGGCGGTTAAACCTCGCCCAAGAACTGGGAACTTATATCGGCAAAGAAATCTCCATCCAAGGATACCTCGTCACCACCAAGCCTACGCGCACCGCTAAAGGAGAATACATGGCCTTCGGAACGTGGTTAGATGTCGACGGATATTTTTTCGACACTACACATTTTCCACGTGTCATTAAGCAACATCCCTTCCGCGGCAAGGGCATCTACACCATAAAAGGAAGAGTGGATGAAGAGTTTGGGTTTTGTAGTATCACGGTAAGTGGGATGGAAAAACTACCCACGCAGGGGATTGATTGATGAGTTGCAAATTAAGAAATTGGCAAGTTGGCAAGTTAGGAGATGGGATCGCGAAGCTTCGCGAGGGAGATGGGAGCAGAGCACGCATGCCCTCCTCAACTTGACCGTTCCGCATTTTCAATGAGAAAAAATGGGCAATATTTTAAATGATGATTTTATTGATTTTCTGAAATTATTCAATCAATTACAGGTTGATTAAAGAACTATCCAAAATGATTCAACATGAAACTTTTCCAATTAATAATTTTTATATTGTCAGAATATGTTTGTTGTTCTTCTCCTGCATACAACACAACTGCATTTTCTGCTTTACTAAGCTTCATCCAATAATGAATATTTTTAACGTATCCGCTGCCAATCGTTTTTCCCGATTTTATCTCTATAGGAAAGAGTTTCATCCCATCATCCAAAATAATATCTATTTCGTGTCCGGTTTTATCTCTCCAATAAAAAAGCGGTGATGGCTTCCCTGCATTAATAAATACTTTACGTAATTCCATAACAACAAAATTCTCAAAGATAGCACCACGAAGTGGATGATTGATTAAATGATTTTTTTCGGTAATGCGCAACAGTGAGCAAACAATCGCGGTATCTGTGAAATATATTTTAGGTCGCTTCACAATGGTTTTATTAAAATTTTTATGATGAGGTCGTAATACAAATACAACATAGCTTGCTTCAAGCAACCCTATCCACGCTTGTACGGTTTTCACATCAACACCCGCCTCTAACGCCAAAGCACTTGCATTGAGTTCTTGTCCGCAACGACCGGCTAATAAAGAAAGAAATCTTTCAAAAACAAACAAATCATTGATGTTACGCAACTGACGAATGTCTTTTTCTATATACGTACTAATGTAATTTCTTGACCAATCGGGAGATGGCACTTGTTGATCATACACTGGGGGAAAACATCCTTTGATCATTAAATCATCCTCATCATTTAAAAGCCAATTAGCATGATGTAACTCGTGAATACTAAATGTAGGTAATTGAAAAAAAGCAATACGTCCCGCTAAACTTTGCGAGATGGATTCTTGCAATAAGAAATTATTAGATCCTGTTAAGATATACTGTGCCTTCGCATCGCTTTTGTCTAACACTTCTTGTAGGTAAGAAAACAATTCAGGTGTACGTTGAACTTCGTCTAATACGGCTCCATTTGAAAACTGACCAATAAATCCTCTTGGATCTTCGATGGCATAACGACGAACGTCTGGATTTTCCAGTGAAACATAAGGTTTGTTAGGAAAAAGTGCCTTTACTAGGGTTGATTTCCCCGTTTGTCTGGCACCAGTTATAGCAATTGCTTTAAAATTAGCCGCAAGACGAATCACCTCATTATATCCCTGTCGAACAATCATCTATCAAATATATGGAAAAATATGGAATTCAATTCCATAAAAAGACATATTTGATCTAATCAATTAATAAACAGTTGCATCTATTGCATATTTTTTTGCTTCCGACCTTTTGTGAAATAGGTGAATTCATCGTTCTCTATAGCAGGACCATATATAAAGAACAAGTAAAGGAATATGATTTTAGAATTGGTAAACTATCTCCATGGTGCGCTACAAAGCAACAAATTTTTCATCTCAAGAAAGAGTAAAAAAGAATCGACTAGTGTAAAAAACTCTGCTAGTACCAGTATAACTGTTTAGAAATAAACGCCAAGTTATCCATAAAAGTTTTAAAACTACTTTACATATTCATCGGCACTTCGATCAACAATATCTCAGCATCTTGAGAAATTGCTTTTACAGAAAATTTATCTGTGTTCCATATACCCAAACCATCTCGTTCATTCAACGTATTCCCATCAATCACAACAGCGCCTTTCAATATGAATGCATAAACACCATTCCCACTTTTTTTGATGCTGTAATCAAAAGAAAAATCCTTATCCAATTTACCTAGATGAAACCATGAATCTTGAAGAATGCAAACACCTGCATCGTCGATATTGGGAGATACAATTTGCAGAAAATTATTATGTTGTTCTTTCTCATTTATCGTAATTTGATCATAACGAGGTTTCGTATTTTTCTCTTTTGGAAAAATCCAAATTTGTAAAAACTTCACTGGCTTATCTTTATTCTTGTTGTACTCAGAATGCGTAACTCCAGTACCAGCACTCATAATTTGAACATCCCCTTTTTTAATCACGGTAATATTTCCGATGCTGTCTTTGTGTTCTAAATCCCCGTCCAGCGGAATTGAAATGATTTCCATATTGTCGTGCGGATGTGTTCCAAA
>CAIXTT010000395.1 GCA_903922455.1 uncultured Bacteroidota bacterium
AATTTCTTCCGCATCGTTTGCATCAAATGCATCTCCAACTAAAACACAATCGTAACCGAAGTCTTGGTGAATCCATTTCATGATTCGCACCACTCGTTCCAAGGGCCATTTCTTCAGTATCCTTCTCGCACCCGTATGAAAGAGGGCAAATCGACCGATTTGGTTGGTCTTTATAAAGTCGTCTGCCAGTTCAATTTCTTTATGGGAAAGATGAATTTTAGGATCCAGGTCCTTATTTTTCTCATCGATCAAAGGCTGAATAATCGACCAATTGGTCTCCATTTCATGAGGATGAACCCCTAATTTTCGATTTTTTATGCGTTGCGTACCTCGGTCGAGACGATAAATGGGCTTTTTCGTAAAGGCGAGTTGGGTAGAAGCCACCGTTCCACGCAAATCAATCAATAAATCATATTGATTTTCAAGCAATTTATAATCACTTAGGGCTCGGTCAATATCTGGACAATGGGATAAAAGATGAACTCCAAAAGGCCGACAAAGCACCGTAATTTTCGCATTTGGAAACTGCTTTCGAAGCATACTGTATACCGGAAGCGTATAGATAAAGTCACCAATCTCATCTTCCTTAATACACAGAATATTTTTGAAATTCAGTGCTTTAGCGTCTTTTCCTCGGTTGATAAAGGAGGAAATTAACATTGAAGAAAGGTACACCCCTCTATCCAGCCATTTCTTTGCGGTCATCGACTTTTCCACGGGCGCAATGTTAATGATTCTGAGGGAGGTATTTTGTGGTTCCAATGAAATTTCCTATATTTGCAGCAGTAGAATGAGGGGACCTGAGTCCCCTCTTTTATTATCAAATGGTTGTGAAAGAAGACATAAGAGGATTAGTTCAGACGTACTTACAGGAGTCGGATTGTTTCTTAGTGGATGTGAAATTGTCTACGAATAAACTTTCTGTATCCATCGATAAGATGACAGGAGTGACCTTAGACGAGTGCTCAGCCTTAACGCGATTTATCTTAAATCATTTTGAAGAAAGTGGTTTTTTAGAAAAGCATGAGGTGGAAGTGGGAAGTCCAGGAATGGATTCTCCGCTTATGGTTCCACAACAATATCACCGTCGCATAGGTAAAGAACTTCGTGTGGTGAAGGTTGACGGAATTGAGTTAAAAGGTATCTTGCAACGTGTAGCCGAAGATGGGATTGAGTTGCTTGAAACCAAATCGAGAAAAGAAAATAAAAAGAAAATTATTACTGAAGTCGAGCATAAAATTGCGTTTGCCGATATCAAAGAAGCAAAATTGATTATTAACTATAAATTCAAATAAGTCCAATGGACCATCAGGTATTAATTGAATCCTTCTCAGAGTTTAAAGAAGTAAAAAATATTGACAAGGCTACGATGATGAGTATCCTCGAAGATGTTATTAAGTCTACGATGAGAAAAAAATACGGCACAGCTGATAACTTTGACGTGATCATCAACCTCGACAAAGGAGATCTTGAAATCTATCGCAATCGAATGATTGTGGAAGATGGAATGGTAGAAGATGACGCACTCGAGATCGCGTATTCAGATGCTATTAAAATCGAACCCGATTTTGAAGTAGGAGAAGAATTGACAGAGACTGTTCGGTTGGGAGATTTTGGTCGTCGTGCCGTTTTAGCATTGCGTCAAAATCTTGTTTCTCGAATTTCTGAATTGGAGAAGGATGGTATCTACCGCAAGTATAAAGACAGAGTAGGTGAAATCATTACAGGTGAAGTTTATCAAATCTGGAAGAAAGAAATATTGGTGTTGGATGATGAAGGCAATGAATTGGTGTTGCTGAAAAGCGAAACGATTCCTGCCGATTTTTTCAAGAAAGGCGACACCGTACGTGCTGTTGTTTTACGTGTAGAAATGTTAAATGCAAGTCCGAAAATTATTCTTTCACGTACCTCTCCAGTTTTCTTAGAGCGTTTATTTGAACAGGAAGTTCCAGAAGTGTTTGATGGATTAATCACCATCAAAAATATTGTTCGTGAACCCGGTGAACGTGCTAAAGTGGCCGTGGAAAGTTATGATGATCGTATCGATCCGGTTGGAGCATGTGTGGGAATGAAAGGATCACGTATTCATGGAATCGTGAGAGAATTGCGCAATGAAAATATTGATGTAATTAATTATACCAACAATATTCAGTTGTATATCACTCGTGCGTTGAGTCCAGCGAAAATTACATCCATCAAGTTAGACGAAGAAACACGTCGTGCATCGGTATTCATGAAGCCCGATCAGGTTTCATTGGCTATTGGTAAAGGCGGTCATAATATTAAATTGGCTGGTAAATTATCAGGCTATGAAATTGATGTGTATCGCGATTCTGAAGATGAAGACGAAGATGTAGATTTAGATGAATTTGCAGATGAAATTGATGCATGGATCATCGAAGAGCTGAAGTCAATTGGTTGCGATACTGCAAAGTCAGTGTTGGCTGTGACCGTTGATGATTTAGTAAAGCGTACTGACTTAGAAGAGGAAACCATCCGCGAAGTGGTGAGAATTCTTCGCACTGAGTTTGAATAAAAATAAATTGAAGTGGAATTATTTCACTCTCAATAATGAATGTTTAGTCAACTATTGAAATCGAAAAAAGATGATCAATTTAAAATGGAAAGCATGAGTTGTTGAAATAGTATTACCTAATCCTAACCGGAAAACAATTAAAAATAGTAGATGTCCGAAGAAAAAACATTGCGCCTCATTAAAGTAGCCAAAGAGTTAAACGTTGGCTTGCAACACGTGGTAGAATTCCTTGAATCGAAAGGTGTGGTGGTTGATAGTAGCCCCAACACGAAGATTTCTGTGCAAGTCTATGGCATGTTACAAGAAAAGTACGCACCAGATAAATTGGCAAAATCAGAAGCGCAGGAAATTACTCGTGAGAAATTAAAACGCGACACCATTACCATCGAGACAAAAACAACTCGAGAAGAATCGCGCGTTCCTGATGTGGAGTCGGATAACGATGATAGTTTAAAGGCAAGCTTGGAAGCGATTAAACAATCGGCTTCTAAAACGGCTAAGAAAACAATAAAGGCTAAAAATGAGGACGAGGCTCCTGCTGAGCCCCAAGTCATAAAAGCAAAATCTGGAATCGATTCTCCAAAAATTTTAGGAAAAATCGATCTCGATGCAGGCGCGAAAAAGAAAACGGCAAAGAAGAAGGAAGAAGCTGAAGCATTAGCAATAGAAGATGCAAAGAAAAAAACAGCGAAGAAAAAGGAAGATGATTTAGCAGAAGCTGAAAAAGTAAAAGCCGATAAGGAAGCCAAAGCAGCGAAAGAAAAGAAAGCTGAAGTTGTTGAGCCCATCGTTGAGAAAAAAACTACTAAAGAGAAAATAGTAGTGGATGCTCCTACCGCTAAAGCCCCAGAAGAAAAGAAGAGCGAAAAGAAAGTTGAGAAGAAAGAAGAAAGGAGAGAAGAAAAGAGAGAGGAGAAGCATACTGGGAAGAAAGAAAATAAAGTTGAAGAAAAGAAAGTAGATGTTGTTGCTAAGAAGGAAGATATTCCTCCAACACCAACCGCTCCACCAGAACATATCAGTGTTAAATTTGAAAAATTAACGGGTCCTAATATTTTAGGAAAAATTCAACTTCCTGTTGATCCTCCAAAGAAAAAGCCAGTGGCTTCTTCTTCTAATGTTGATGGCGATAAGCGCAAACGTAAGCGTAAAGACAAAGGCGGAACAGGTACAAATGCAGGCGGTCCTCGTACTCCTGGGCAAGCTCGTCCTCCCGGGCAAGGTGGTGCCCCAGGTGGTCCAGGTGGCCCGCGTCGTCCCGGTGGACCACAACAAGCTGGTGGGCCTCGTCGTCCCGGTGGACCAAGTGGTCCAGCCCGTAGAGGTACCGGTCCGGCAGCTCCTAAAGTGGAACCGACCGATAAGGAAATTCAAGATCAGATTAAAGCTACGTTAGCGCGTTTGAGCGGATCGGGAAAATCGAAGTCTTCTAAAATGCGTCGTGAAAAACGTGACTTACACGCACAACGTCAAGAGGCACTTGCTGAACAAGAATCAGAAAAAATAATTAAGGTAACGGAGTTCGTATCTGCGAATGAGTTAGCCAAGTTGATGAATATACAGGTGAATCAAGTAATTTCTACTTGTATGAGCCTTGGATTGTTTGTTTCGATCAATCAACGTCTCGATGCAGAAACGATTACAGTAGTAGCAGAAGAGTTTGGTTTTACAGTAGAATTTGTTTCTGCAGATGTACAAGATTCCATCGTAGATGAAGTAGATGCAGACGAAGATTTACAACCTCGTGCACCCATCGTTACCGTAATGGGTCACGTCGATCACGGAAAAACATCGTTGTTGGATTATGTGCGTAAAGCCAATGTAATCGCTGGTGAAGCAGGAGGAATTACTCAGCATATCGGTGCGTACGAAGTGACGTTGGAAGATGGAAGAAAAATTACTTTCCTTGATACTCCAGGTCATGAAGCGTTTACAGCCATGCGTGCTCGTGGAGCAAAAGTAACAGACGTTGCTATCATCGTGATTTCTGCTGATGATAGTGTGATGCCTCAAACAAAGGAAGCAATCAATCACGCTCAAGCAGCTGGTGTTCCTATCGTTTTTGCCATCAATAAAGTGGATAAGCCTGATGCGAACCCAGAAAAGATTAAAGAACAATTAGCAGCCATGAATTTCTTGGTGGAGGATTGGGGTGGTAAATACCAAAGCCAAGATATCTCCGCGAAGAAAGGATTGAATATCGATAAATTATTAGATCGCGTTTTATTAGAAGCTGAATTATTAGATCTAAAAGCAAATCCAGATCGATTAGCGAAGGGAACAGTCATTGAATCTTCTCTCGATAAAGGTCGCGGTTATGTAACAACTATATTAGTTCAAACCGGAACGCTTAGAACAGGCGATGTGGTGTTAGCAGGAACGCATAGTGGTCGTGTAAAAGCGATGTTCAATGAGCGCGGACAACGTATCAAAGAAGCAGGCCCATCAGCACCAACCATGATTTTAGGAATGTCGGGTGCAGTACAAGCCGGTGATCAGTTTAACGTGATGGAAGATGAACGTGAAGCACGTGAAATCGCCAACAAGCGTTTACAATTACAACGTGAGCAAGGAATTCGTACACATAAACATATTACACTGGATGAGATCGGTCGTCGATTGGCGATTGGAAACTTTAAAGAGTTAAACGTAATCGTAAAAGGTGACGTGGATGGATCGGTAGAAGCATTAGCCGATTCATTATTGAAACTTTCTACTGGAGAAATTCAAGTGAATGTTTTGTTGAAAGGTGTTGGACAAATTTCTGAGTCTGACGTGATGTTAGCGAGCGCATCAAATGCAATTATCATTGGATTCCAAGTTCGACCAAGTGTATCTGCACGTCGATTGGCAGAACAAGAAGAGATTGATGTACGTTTGTATTCCATTATTTACAATGCGATCAACGAAGTGAAAGCCGCTATGGAAGGTATGTTAGCGCCAGACTTCGAAGAAAAAATTATTTGTAACGTAGAAGTACGCGAAGTATTCAAGATCCCGAAAGTAGGAACTGTTGCAGGTTGTATGGTTACCGATGGTAAAGTCAATCGTAATACCAAAATTCGAATCATACGTGATGGTATCGTTGTACACGCTGGTGAATTGTCATCATTGAAACGTTTCAAAGACGATGCAAAAGATGTACAAGCAGGAATGGAATGCGGATTAAGTGTTTCAAATTACAATGACGTTCGTGTCGGTGATAATATTGAAGGATACGAAAACGTAGCGGTGAAGAGAACGTTGGCGTAGAGGTTAGACTTTAGATATTGGAAGATGATGCGAAATCGTATTTTAATATCGAAGCACTCTTCTATACTATATCTTGGCTTGTTTTTATTATTGTTTAGTTGTCGTTCTAAGGAAACGGAAACATTGGATGTAAGTGAACGAACAGAAAATTTAATGTTAAACACTTCCAAATATGCTTTTTCAATGTTAGAATAAATTTATCTGCAAACAAATATTATGAGTTTAGTGTAAATAGTTTTGCTTGACAGATGGATGAAGGTTAATAATATGCTCTATCCGTTAGAAAGTTTCTTTGGCATTCTAAAAATTCAACATCTATCATCCAACATCCAGCTTCCAGCATCCAACATCTAACAACTAACAACTAACAACTAACATCCCATATGGAGCGCTTCACAGGTTTAATTGGTATCGTCTTAATTCTCGGATTAGCTGTATTAGCTAGTAATAATCGAAAGGCAATAAATATTCGTTTAGTATTAAGCGGATTGATGCTCCAGCTTTTTATTGCTATCCTGGTGTTGAAAATTCCTCCAGTCACTGCTTTCTTCCAAACAATTGGTCATGGCATGGAGAAAATTGAAATGTTCGCTCGCAACGGCGCCGCTTTTGTGTATGGTGGATTAGCCGCTGTTCAATTTGATGGTACGGTTGCTAATTATGCTGCAGGTGGATTTGTTTTCGCACTTAACGTTACCGCGACCATAATTTTAGTTTGTGTGCTGGTTGCGATTTTATATCACGCGGGTATCATGCAAAAAATAATTTCTGTCATTGCAAAAGCCATGAATTTTATAATGCGTGTCAGCGGTGCCGAAGCGTTGAGTAATGTAGCCAGTGCTTTCGTCGGACAAGTAGAGGCGCAAGTGATGATTCGTCCTTACCTCGCGGGTATGACACAAAGTGAACTGCTCGCCAGTATGAGTGGAAGTTTAGCATGTATTGCTGGCGGAATTCTGGTGGTGTATGTAAACATGGGAGCTGCTGCCGGACTTGATCTCGCACCCAAATTAATTGCTGCCAGTTTGATGGCTGCACCCGGTGCACTTATTATTTCCAAAATTGTTTTTCCTGAAACCAAGGAAAGTGAAACGATGGGTGATGTGAAGCTCGAAGTAAAAAGTCCTTACATAAACGTTGTTGATGCAATTTCACATGGTGCTGGAGATGGATTTAAAATTGCTATGAATGTCATCGCGATGTTGATCGGATTTATCGCATTGATTTCTTTGATTGATTGGTCCTTGATAAAAATCGCGCATATCTTCAACCCTGATTTTGATTTATCATTGAACTGGATCTTCGGAAAAATATTTTATCCTATGGCATGGGCGATGGGTGTACCGATCCCCGATGTCAATAATGTAGCCACCTTACTTGGACAAAAATTGACCATTAACGAATTTGTTGCTTTCCAAAATTTAGCAAATAAATCAGTACCCATCATCACTGAAAAAGGATTGCTTATTGTGTCAATTGCCATCTGTGGTTTCGCAAATTTCTCAAGCGTAGGTATGCAAATTGGTGGCATTGGTGAATTAGCTCCCGGCCGTCGCGGCGACTTAGCCCGACTCGGACTCAAAGCCCTATTTTGCGGCACCCTAGCCTCGTACCTGAGCGCCACCATTGCAGGTATCATCGTGTAAT
>CAIXTT010000396.1 GCA_903922455.1 uncultured Bacteroidota bacterium
TATTATCTCCGGGTAAATGGTCGGTGGGATTGAATTTTCACAAGGGGTTTATCATTGCCCATCGCTCTGCAATGGTCCATTTGCAAAAGAACTTTTCTACCGAGGTAGAGTTAAGTTTCTTAAAACCAGTAAATGGGTCGAAAGGATGGCATGCGGACTACAACTTTCCACAATACGGACTGGGATATAAATATTTCGACTTTGGCAATCAAGAAGAATTAGGGCAAGGGCATTCCTTATTCGGACAAGTTATCTATCCCATGATTCGTAGAAATCGATTACGAATGGGAATTAAATTGGGTGTAGGTGTTGGCTATGTTGAAAAGCCTTTTCACATTGCTGACAATTACAAAAATTTAGCCATAGGAACACATGTCAACGGATTTGTTAATGCTGGCGTTCGATTTCAATTTTTCACCAACAACAAATTTCAACTCAATGGTGGAATCGATTTTGCGCATTTCTCCAATGGATCCTTTAGAAAGCCCAACTTAGGAATTAATCTTCCGTCACTAAATTTCGGTGGTGTTTACTTTATAGGTGAACCCAAATTAAAACAAATTCAAACAGATGCTCCGATCAAAAGAAAGCGTGAGTTCACGGCTACATTAGCAATAGCAGTTAAAGAAGTTTATCCACCCAATGGAGATCGTTATTCCGTAAACATACTTCACATCCAATATCATCATCCCTTGCATAGAAAAGGATTTATTGGAGGTGGAATAGAAGGTACTGTCGATCGATCACTACCTTTCCAATTAGAAGAAAAAGCACAAGGACATTCTTATTTCTCAAACACCGCTCGCTCTGGAGTTTTTGGATCGGCAGGAATTAGAATGGGAAATTGGGATGGTTACTTCCAAATGGGAATGTACATGTACAATCGATACAAAAAAGATGGAAATATTTACAACCGATTATTACTTCGTTATGCATTTACAAAAAAAGCATTTGCAAGTTTCGGGCTTAAAGCTCATTTTGGTAGAGCGGATTACTTTGAATGGGGACTCGGAATAAAATTCTAACATGAAAAAATTAAATATCCTCTTCGTTTTAATTATGGCACTACAAATAAGTAGTTGCTCTGATCTATGCGAATGTTTGCATGGCACAGGAGATGTGATTACAGAAGAGCGATCCCTTGGAAGCATTTCAGGAATTCATTTAGCGAACGATGTAGATGTGATTATTTATGAAAGTAATTTTTCAAAGATTCGTGTAACCGCTGGCGACAAATTAATTAATGATGTTAAAACCAGTGAAAAAAACGGAATTTTATATATTCAAAATGACAACAAGTGCAACTGGGTAAGAAAGTTCAATCCCACACTGACGGTAGAAATTTGGACAAACAACATACATTCCATATACGCAGATAATTCCAGCGGAGATATTACTTGCATGGACACCTTACATGTGGATGAATTCAGGATCGATGCTTTCAATAGTTTAGGCACATATCGTATTAAAATAAATACTGATGTTGCTACTTTAGCCATCAACAATGGACCTTGCGATATGTATGTTGAAGGGTTTGCCAATACACAATACAATTACAACGCAGGATTTGGAGTATTGAATTGCGAGAACTTATTGGGTGAAAATAATTATGTTCACAACAAAGGGACAAATCAAATTTATGTGAATTCAAATTCCATATTAGAAGTCACCATCGGTTATATTGGAAATGTTTATTACAAAGGAAATCCAGTAACCATTAAAAAATTAATTACAGGAAGCGGTAAGCTTATTAAAATATAAAACGTGTTCGTACTACAAGAGATTACATTAGAGTTTGGCTCCAGAGTATTATTTGGAGATTTAAGTTGGCATATTAAACCCAATGAAAAAATTGGATTAATTGGCGCCAATGGAACGGGGAAGTCGACTTTATTGAGAGTGATAAGCGGAGAGTACTCACCTACTTCGGGAAATATTTCAAAGAGAAACGATTTAATCATCGGATTCTTAAATCAGGATTTATTAAGTTACTTATCCGACAACTCCATTTTAGATGTGGCCATGGAAGCTTTTGAAAGAGCCAATGTTGTTCATACTGAAATTGAAAAAATACTAGTTCAACTGGAGCATGACCACAGTGAAGAAATTTTAAACAAACTTCACAAATTGCAAACGGAATATGATTCTTTAGATGGTTATCAGTTGCAATCGAAAGCAGAAGCTATTCTTGAAGGATTAGGTTTCACCACGGAAGATTTAAAACGTCCATTGAAAGAATTTTCTGGAGGATGGAGAATGCGAGTTATGCTTGCTAAAACACTTTTACAAAAACCAAATTTGCTTTTACTGGATGAGCCCACCAATCACTTGGACTTACCATCCATTCAATGGCTAGAAAACTATTTACACGATTACGAAGGGGCGGTAATTATTGTTTCCCATGATCGATATTTCTTGGATAAAATCGTAAATAAAATTGCGGAGTTAGAATATGAAAAATTAACACTTTATACTGGAAATTATAGCGACTATCTCATCGAGAAAGAAGAAAGAAAAGAACTTCAGATGAATGCTTTTAAAAATCAAGAGCGATACATCAAAGAGCAAGAAAAATTCATTGAACGTTTTAGAGCCAAGGCTTCCAAAGCAACCGCCGTTCAATCGAGGGTAAAAGCGCTTGAAAAATTGGACAAGGTTGAAGAAGTAGCGGGTCCACTTGCGGCTATTAAAATTCGTTTTGCAGTAGACAAACAGCCTGGAAAAATCATTAGCAAACTCAATATTCGCAGTAAAGCTTATGGAAGTAATGAGTTGTTAAAAAATACGACAGCAGAAATCACCAGAGGAGATAAAATCGCATTTATTGGTGCAAACGGAAAAGGGAAATCGACGTTGCTCCGACTCTTAGCAGGGCATGAAGAATTTGACGGAGATAAAGAAGAGACTTACAATGTCGTTGAAACATTTTATGCACAGCATCAGCTAGAGAGTCTCAACAAAGAATATCATCCATTAGAAGAATTACAAATGACGGCACCGGATGAAACGGACACCTATTTGCGTTCCTTATTGGGGGCCTTTTTATTCAAAGGAGATGATGTATTCAAAAAAATAAAAGTGCTTTCCGGAGGCGAAAGAGCACGTGTTGCCTTAGCCAAAGTTATCTTAGACAAGGCCAACTTTTTGTTGTTAGATGAGCCCACCAATCACCTTGACATACAAAGTGTGAATGTATTAGTCGAAGTATTGAATAAGTACGAAGGCACTTACATTGTAGTATCCCATGATCGATATTTCCTCAGCAGGATTGCCAATAAAATTTGGTACATTGAAAATAAAGAGTTGAAAGAATATCCTGGCACCTATCACGAATTTGAAGTTTGGCAAGCTGAACAAAAAGCGTTGAAGCCTACTAAGTCGTCTCCAGTAACTAAATTAGCTAAGGCAGAAAAAGCTACTAATATTTATCCTGACGAAAAGAAGAAAGATCAAAATAAAAAGAAAGAAAAGCAACGACTAGAAACTTTGTCGAAGAAACATGAGGAGCAAGTTACTATTTTAAAAAAGGATCATGAAAGATTAAGCTTAATGATGAGCGATCCGAATGTGTTTCAAGACAAATTAAAATACAAAAACCTGCAATCTGAGTTCGACAAATGCGTTCATGATTTAAAACACCATGAAGTGGAATGGGAAGCATATTATCTGAAACTTCTTGAACTTGACGAATGAGATTAGCCTTTCTACTCCTTTTATTGCTAAATTCTACATTCTCCTTTTCTCAATCGGATGCGGATTACTTTTCGTCAAGTTTTTTAAAGTTTGAAGACCAAACCTATGTAGAATACATAAAAACAGTTTTACTAGAGCGAAATGGAGAACCCATGAGTGATGCAGTAATACGTTTAGGCAGCGGAGAAACCTTGCTCTTGCAATTTGATTTACTTGACAATGAAATTGAGGATTATAGCTATCGTATTATCCATTGTGATCCCGATTGGAAATCGAGTGAATTATCGGAGAACGAATATTTAGATGGTTTCAATACGGATCAAATTTCCAACTACAAACATTCGCTCAACACGTTAAATGATTTCTGGCATTACCAGCTTCTCTTTCCTAATGCGCAGATGAAACCTTTGCTATCGGGAAATTATTTGATGGTCGTATTTCCTACAAACGACCCCGACTCCATAGTAATCAGTAAACGATTTTTTGTGGTGGAACCCATCGTTCAAATTTCAGGAAATGCACATAGGGCTACCGTTATTGAATATCGAAACTCACATCAAGAGATTGACTTTAAAATAAACGCTACGGGTATTTCTCTTAACAATCCGTATACCGACTTAAAAATTGTATTACTTCAAAACTTCAATTACAATTCATCGTTGTCCAATATCCAACCTTTATTTGCGAGTAATAATGAGCTCGATTACAATTTAGAACAAGGAAATCTTTTTGAAGGAGGCAGTGAATATCGAATTTTAGATTTAAGAACCAATAAATTTCTAACACAATCCATTGAACGCATTGAAAACGACAGTATAAATGGTGGAATGGCAACTATATTAAAACCTGATTTGCGTTTAGGAACGCAGCGATACAGTGCCAATGAGGACATCAATGGAAAGTACCTAATTAAAATTTATGAAGGGCGCGATGCACACTTAGAAGGAGATTATATTCAAGTAAAGTTTCGGTTAAAAGCCAAAGAAGAAAATCCAGAAATAACTTATTATGTAGAAGGAAATTTAACAGATCGGAAACTCACATCAAAATATCGATTAAATTATAATGACGTAGCAGGTTGTTATGAAAAAACACTGTTTATAAAGCAAGGATATTACAACTACCGTTATGTAACTTTAGATGAAAAAAGGAATTATTCAGTTTTAGAAACAGAAGGAAGTCATTACGAGACCAGGAACGAATATGATGTATTAGTTTATTGGAAAGCTATTGGAGCTCGTTACTTTAAATTAATAGGAGATCATAAGATAAAAGCAGGAGGATTTTAATTCCTCCTTACATTTTAATCATTTACCACGCTAATGGGTATTTTGGTCAAATTCTCTTGTTAATATGATTATGTCTACCTATTTTTGATCATAAGCAATTTAATTATGGCCATATTTACAGAGGTAACTGCAGGAATAAGAGTGAGCGTTGAGACGTTTTATCAACCTACTCATAGCAATCCTGCGCAATCTCATTTTGTTTTTGCATACCGAATCACTATTAAAAATGATAGTGAGCAAGCGGTCCGATTAAAGCGTAGGCACTGGTATATTGTTGATTCAGACAATACCAGAAGAGAAGTGGAAGGAGAAGGAGTTGTTGGAGAGCAACCTTTTATAGGTCCGAGTGAAACTTATCGTTATGTTTCTGGATGTAATTTAAATACCGAATTAGGAAAGATGTTTGGTACTTATTTAATGGAGCGTCAATACGATAAAAAATTATTTTTTGTTAAAATTCCTGAGTTCAAGATGGTTGTTCCATCTAAGTTGAACTAAACAATACAATTTCATTTACTCCTTGCCCATTCTGAACAGATGATGGCTGTGGCTATGGCTACATTTAAGGATTCGGCTTTGGGGCCGATGGATTTTCCAGCTGGAATATGTAATTTATTGGTTATAAATTTATTAAGAAGGGTATCCACTCCTTTACTTTCATTGCCCATCAACAAAATTCCATCCTTAGGAAGACTACACCCATAAAGATTTTCCCCTTCCAACATTGCGGCATAAACAGGTAATTTAGATGTGTTCGAGTTTCCTTCTAAAAAATTTGAGATGTTAACATATTGGATTTGAATTCTAAATACACTACCCATGCTGGCTTGCATGACCTTTGGGTTATAAAAATCGACTGATTCTGTTGAACAAATCAGCCCATCTACTCCAAACCAATCTGCGATTCGAATAATAGTACCTAAGTTTCCAGGATCCTGAATTTTATCTAACAAAATATGAAATCCAGAAAAAATATTCATTTTATCGCCTTTTTCAGCTTCATAATGTACTGTTGCCAACACTTTATGAGGTGCTGATAATCCAGAAATTTGTTCCAATTCCCTTTCACTAATGATAGAAAATGGGGCTAATGGGCATATCTCTTCAACTAAAAGTTCATCAGTAGAATAAACCATCTGAATTTTCCATTGCGGAGAACTGACTAATTCAGCTAACATTTTTGGACCTTCCACTACAAACAGCTGTTCACTATCCCGAAACTTCTTGATTTGTAATGAACGAATTTGTTTAATAAGTGCTTTTGATAACATGACCAAATATACGTTTCTAATTGTACTTTTACATCCGTCGCATTATGACGAAAGGAAGACTTCATTTTACCGCCCTAGCAACATTTATGTTGATTGCAACGCTATTTACTAGCAGTTGCAATGTATTCAAAACTATTCCGGAAGGGCAACATCTTCTCGACAAAAATATAATTAAAACCAACCGAACTGAATACAACGAAAGCATCGCTGCTATTTTTAAACAAAAGCCGAACAGGAAGATTTTAGGCGTTTTTAGATTTCATCTTGGCGTATATAACCTAGCTGCGCTTGGCAAAGAAACTAAATTTAAAAAGTGGGTTAAAAATGCAATTGGTGAAGAACCAATATTGTTAGATACGAATTTAACGAATAAGTCTAGAGAACAAATAGAAATATTATTCGAAAACAACGGTTATTTTAATGTCACTATCAAAGACAGCACTGTTTACAAAAGAAAAAAAGCGCGTGTTTATTATAAAATAAAATCGGACGTTGCGTATACGATTAGAAATGTTAAATATGAAATAAAAGATTCAGTAATTCGCGATCTCATCCTAAATGATCCCACTCCGTCGCTCATTTCATCTGGAAAAAGGTTTTCTAATTCCTTATTACAAAGTGAACTCAATCGAGTAACAACTCGTCTTAGGAATTTAGGATATTTTAATTTTAATTCCCAATACATTTATTTTGATATTGATTCTTCATTAATGAGTAATCAAGTTGATTTATGGATGGTAATCACAAATCCACAATCACGAGATAAAGATTCAGCGGGAGTTGCTGAAAAATTATACCACCAAAAAAGTTATATAAAAGAAGTGTTTGTAGAGGTCGATTACGACCCTATACTCAACACCAGTGGTCTATTAAAAGACACGACATATACTGAAAACATGATATTCATTTCTACTGGCAAATTACAGTATAGTCAGCATGCAAAACATTTAATGGAGCATATCTTTATTAAAAAAGACACCCTTTATGCACAAGAAAATATCGACCTAACTTATCGTCGGCTCTCCGACTTAGGCATCTTTCGATTTGTAAACATACGCTCTGAAATTTTAGAAATGCAACCTGGCGATTCTCTTTTACCACTTCGGTGTTATATTCTCCTTTCGCCACAACCTCGTCAGGAATTTAAAGCGGAGGCAGAGGGAACAAATAGTGGTGGAAATTTTGGAATTGCTGGAAACTTAGTTTACAAAAACAAAAATATTTTAAAAGGTGCTGAGACCCTTACGCTAAAAATAAAGGGCGGATTAGAGATTCAACAAAATTTTGCAGATACCACTTACGAAACAACTCGGCAGCTTGCCATTTTTAATGCTTATGAAATAGGTCCGGAATTCTCACTCACATTTCCTCGAGGGCTTTGGCCATTTAACATTCGACATCCGAAACATGTTAGTAATCCAACCACTTCTATTTCGGCTAGTTTCAATATTCAAAATCGTCCTGAGTACTACCGACAGTTGGTGAACCTTTCCTATTTCTACACCACGAAAACCACATTATACAATCGATTCTATTTCTACCCTGCAGAAATAAATTACATCAATGTACAACTAGATCCTGCTTTTCAACTACAACTTAAAAAGCTGCAAGACCCAACGATCATTTTAGGATATTCCAATCAGTTTATTGCGGATGGCAGAATCAGCTACCTATTCAACAATCAAGATTTAAGTAATCGAAGGAAGTATTTTTTCTTTCGTATTAATTTAGAATTTGCAGGCAACACCATTTACTTAGCAAAGCGAATTGAAGGGAAGAAAATCGTAGATACACTTCCTTCCACATTATTTAATGTGAAATTCGCACAATACTTGCGCCCGGACTTTGACTTTCGTTTTTACAAACCGATCAATTTATCCAATGCCATTGCTGTTTTTCGCATTGCTATGGGATTTGGTTTGCCGTATGGTAATTCCCTTAAGCTTCCCTTTGAAAAAAGCTTTTATGCTGGTGGTCCCAATGATATTCGCGCATGGAGAACTCGAAATTTAGGTCCGGGAAGCAATGTAAAAGAAGATTACTTTGAGCGGTTTGGTGATTTAAAAATCACTACAAATATTGAATATCGATTTGATATTTACCGAAAATTAAAGGGTGTTACTTTTATTGATGCTGGAAATATTTGGCTGTGGAAATCGTACAGCGATGATAACCTTGGCGTTTTTTACACCAATACCTTTTTAGATCAAATGGCCATTGGTACTGGAGTTGGTATTCGATTTGATTTTACATTTTTTATATTACGATTAGACGGAGCTATTCAAGTACGAGATCCGAAACAGCTATTAGAAGATCGATGGGTATTAAAATCACAGAATTTTAATAGCATCACTTACAATTTTGGGATAGGTTATCCCTTCTAATATTTTCACTCGCTTAGAAGCACCTGTACTATTCTCCACAAAAAAAACTATCTACTTTAACAAAAATTAAAAAAACTTACATTTTTTAATTATTTAAATTGAAGCTATTGACCCCTAAATTTTGGGATAAAGGAGTTATTATCAAAAGTTGAATTTTCACTTATAAAATCATAACATGTTAATTAAATAATATTTATATTTAATTGAAAGCTGAAGCTGTTTTAGCAAAAGCAATGAAAGGCGACAAAGAAATAAGTTTGTCTAAAGATTTAAACGGTCATATCACCAAGCCCATTCAAGGAAATTCACTTTTTCAAATTTTAACAGCTTCTTCCAATGATAGAAACCATTGCACTTTCGTGAAATGATCTAGAAATCAAGAAAAACGTAAAAGAACTTTACGCTGTAAATCTTGATGGCAAAGTTACTGATCAAGGGCAAGGAATTCCAGATTCAGAGCAAGCAAAAGTATTCGATGCGTTCACAAGAACAAGTATTCGAAGTACAGCAGGTGAAGCGAGCACCGGGCTTGGATTAAACGTTGCAAAAAAAAATTGAAAAACATGGTGGTAAAATCTGGTTAACGAGTAAAAAAAACAAGGTTCTACATTTGCTTTTTCAATTCCACTTGTTAAAGAAAATAACAAAAAAAGTTTAACAACATTCAATCACCATCGCATACCCTTGCCCTACTCCTACACACATAGTGACTAGAGCATATTTTTTTTGATGAAGTTGCAAATCAATGGCTGCAGAAAGTAAAATTCGAGCGCCACTCATTCCTAAAGGGTGACCTAACGCTATCGCACCTCCGTTAGGATTAATTCTTTCATCATTATCGGCGATATTCCAAGCACGAATACAAGCTAAACTTTGAGCTGCAAAAGCTTCATTTAATTCAATTAGGTCAATA
>CAIXTT010000397.1 GCA_903922455.1 uncultured Bacteroidota bacterium
CTAATTTATTCGCCACTTCGCATGCAGACTGACGATAAAAAACACCTTGCACTTTTCCACTAACGGTGAGGCGTATACTTAAAATAGAACTCATCAAAAAACTACTTTCCCGTGAATACTGCCTTACGTTTATTCATAAATGCGTCGGCACCTTCCTTAAAATCCTCGGTCGTGAAACAAGCACCAAAGCGAGCGATCTCTACTTCATAACCATTCTCAGTTTTTGAATAATGTGCGTTCACGGATCGAACAATTTCGGCAACAGCTAAGGGAGCTTGTGCTAAAATTTTATTTAAAATCTCTTTACATTTTTCCATGAGTTGATCGGCAGGAACTACATAATTCGCCAAGCCGAGTCGATGTGCTTCATGCGCATCCAAAATATCAGCAGTCATTAATAACTCCATGGCTTTTGCTTTTCCGATGAGTTGAGGTAAACGTTGTGTTCCTCCGTAACCTGGTATTAATCCGAGCTTCACTTCGGGCTGTCCAAACTTCGCATTTTCGGCTGCTACACGTATATGGCAAGCCATGGCAAGCTCACATCCTCCGCCGAGTGCAAATCCGTTTACGGCAGCAATGACAGGCTTCGAACAATTCTCCACACTATCAAAAACATCATGACCATGTTTACTCAATGCCATGCCTTGTTCCAAATTAAAAGAAGAGAACTCGCTGATATCGGCACCGGCGATAAATGCTTTTGTTCCGGCTCCGGTAAGAATAATCCCGCGCACTTGATCATCTTTTTGTGCGGCTGCAAAAGCGACACCTACTTCTGCAATCGTTTCCTTATTCAGCGCATTTAATTTATCGGGACGATTGATGGTAATCGTACAAATTGAATTTTCAACAGTGTACAGAATATTCGAATATGTCATGATTTTATTTTTTGATGATCCATCGAAAGAAAAAACAGATTAAATTTTCTTCAATCTTTTTACTTCTTCGGTCATGTAATTAATGATTGTTGTTGTTTCAGTTCCGGGAGCAAAAAGTTTTCCGCAACCCATCTCTTCCAGCTTCTTCATATCCACTTCGGGAATAATTCCACCGCCGGTGAGGAGGACATCATCCATCTTTTGCTCCTTTAGCAAAGACAAAATTCGTGGGAAGACGGTCATGTGTGCGCCACTCAAAATACTAACACCGATAGCATCCACATCTTCCTGAATAGCGGCGTTCACCACCATTTCGGGCGTTTGCCTTAAGCCCGTGTAGATCACCTCCATACCTGCATCGCGGAGGAAAGAAGCAATCACTTTAGCACCACGGTCGTGGCCATCGAGACCCACCTTAGCAATTAGAACACGGATTGGACGTTGCATGGTGCGAAAATAGGGAATTTTGCAATTGAGCAATCCGATAAATCGAATTGCTCAATTGCAAATTGGTGTCGCGAGGCTTCGCGATGGTGGATTGGCAAGTGGGTGTTCATATAACTATCGGGATGGTGAGTTGGCAATCGCGAAGCTTCGCAAGGTAAATTGGCGGTAGCGAGGTGGCCAGATAGCTATCGTGTTGGCGTCGCGTTAGTGGTCACGAAGCTAGGATGAAGTGGTCACAAGAAAAAAAATTAAACAATACAAAACTTCTTGAATCCAACTAAGGAAAGGAAGATTAAAGTACCTCGTGTTATAAAAATTCCTTCGCATTTGCCATTGAGAATTTTATGAAGAGTTGCTCTTAAAATTAATCCTCATTAAAGAGATATAATCGGACATCATTATTTTACAACTCCAACTATTTTTATTCTAAAGTCACTTTTTAAAAACTACTTGATAATATTCACTTCAGACCAAGTAAGTCCTTGATCATTGAACACCTGTACTTCCGGTTTCTTTTTTACAGAAAATCGTTTCGCCAATTCTACTGATGAAGGAGCAGAAGTTTTCAATTTATTCACTGCTAAAATGCCTTCTATATCAAAATTTGAATTATCATTTTTAGAAAACATTCGTTTCTTCTCGACTTGAATATTCATTTTAAATTGAATAGCATTCGGATACCATCGATCATTGACATTTTGAAAACTGATTGAACTTTTGAATGTCGGGTTTTTTACTCCAAAGCCCATTAAAAACAAAACCGGACGAGCCAGCGTTGGAATAGAATAACTTCCTTTTGATTCAATTTTTACTATGGCATTAGAAGCAATATCCAAATAAATAAAACCTTCTTCCCTAACGTGATCCACTTTCCCTTTAGATTGAAACTGAATTACCATTAAAGCTACATCGTTATAGCTTGAAGATTTCGCAAAACTATAAGTATAGTTTTTGAATTCATTGCTATCGAGAAAATTTTTCGGATCCTTAAAGATATCCGACATCTTAAGTAGATTCTCTGGGCCGCCAAAAATCTCACCTATTTTAAGACTGTCTTTATCATTGTTTTTACTATCCTTTTTTTGAGGCTTCCCTTTTTTAAGCGATTTCTCTTCTCTCTTTTTATCCTTTGCTTCATCTTTTAACCGTTCCTTTTTCATAAACGCCAATTCCTGTAGATCGTTTGCTTTACGGAACAGCAATAACTGATGTTGATTTTTTAGCGTGTCCTGAAAATTCGGATAATAGGTTTTAAAAACACCTTCATGAGACCGAAGGAAGTTTCCATTTTCCTGGATTATTTCTCTGTAATATGCATTCGATTCAAAAGGAGCCGAAGGATAATTGGCTGTTTTTGATTGCATGGCAAGTTTAATATAGTATGTAGGTGGAAGCGGACGAATCAGTACCTCTTTCAGGTCTATGAAAGAAGGAACCAGAGATACCACTAGTGGAGAATGAACCGACTCCAATGGATATGTTTTGAATGCATAACCTAGAAAAGTCACTAACAACTCATCTTCCTGTAGCGTATCGGGCAAATGCAATTCAAACTGTCCCGACTCATTCGTAGTTGTACCGATTAGGCTGTTCTTAAGAGTCACTGTTGCAAAAGGAACCGGTTGTCCATTTGACGCATCGTTGACAGTTCCGTAAAGCACCTCTCCCTTTTGAGCCATTCCCGCATAGCAGAAAAGCAATGCCAACAACAGCAGCATACGCTGTAACGAACATAAATAATTTTGTCTATTCATGGCAACTTCTGGAGAAACATGCTGTATAGGTTAAAAAGATTTCATCCTAAATCATAGAAATGAATGCAAACTAAATTGATTTTTATCAACTGAAACAGGTGATACGAGTAGATTCAGGTTTAGACCAGCGCTATATCAAACTGCACTAAGTCTACGAACTGTTGAACGCGCGATTCAACATCTTCATCATTCAAACTTACGATACGCTCAAGTCCAAATTTTTCTACGCAGTAAGATGCCATAGCAGAACCATAAATAACAGCACGCTTCATCGATTCGAAAGAAACCGAGTTGGTACTAGCAAGGTGTCCAATAAATCCACCAGCAAACGTGTCGCCAGCTCCTGTTGGATCAAAAACTTCTTCTAACGGTAACGCAGGTGCGAAAAACACTTGGTTCTCATGAAATAATAAAGCACCGTGTTCTCCTTTTTTAATGATTAAATATTTTGGACCCATCGTTAATACTTTGCGGGCTGCTTTCACAAGAGAATATTCACCCGTTAACTGACGTGCTTCTGCGTCATTGATGGTAAGCACATCTACCATAGCTATCGTTTTGATCAATTCTTCCATTGCAATTTCCATCCAGAAATTCATGGTGTCCATCACGATTAACTTTGGACGATTTTTCAAACGCTGAATCACCGACATTTGAATACTAGGCATTAAATTACCAAGCATTAAAAATTCACAATCTTGATATGCCTCTGGAATCACAGGATCAAAATTGCTTAATACATTTAATTGAGTATCGAGGGTATCGCGAGTATTCATATCTTCATGATATTTTCCAGCCCAGAAAAAAGTTTTCTCGCCTTGTTTAATTTGGAGGCCATCGGTATTGATGCCACGCTTTTGCATCATGGTGATTGCATCTTGTGGAAAATCGTCACCCACTACAGAAACCAAATTAATTTTTGGATGGAAAAAAGAAGCTGCCATTGAAGCATAGGTTGCCGCTCCGCCAATAATTTTATCTGTTTTTCCGAAGGGGGTTTCAATGGCGTCGAATGCGACGGTACCGATGACTAGAAGGCTCATGCTTTGTATATTTAATTTTTAGAATAAGATATTCTGCGAAAATACGGGTTAAAGCGCTATCGTCCTTATAAAAAAGGAGAAATTACGAATATGCTTAGGTTTGCTTTTCAATGCTTTACGGTATAAAATGTTTATATTTTGACATTATACATGAGTAAATTAAAAAACCATCTAACTCTAATGAGTATCGTTCACAGAAAAAATCGTTGAAATAGTCAGTAGACATCAAAAGCCATGAAATAAAGCCCTCAACATTAAACATTAGAAATAATAAATCACTTTAATAGATAAAAGGTCTGAATAGCAGCAAATTAATAAAGCGCAGAACTTTGTGAATTAACAACTGATGTATTATTTTTGCAACCCCGTAATGAAAACAACGTTTAGTTGGCCATTACAACGTTCTTCACCTAATGCCCCATGCAAGTGTTTTAGTTAAGAAGCGGACGCAATCGACGCTTCTTGATGGCTTGAGCCGGAAAATGTGGTCCTCTCCCTGTTAAACAGAGAGAGGATTATTCCTCCTTAGCTCAGCTGGTTAGAGCACATGACTGTTAATCATGGGGTCCCTGGTTCGAGCCCAGGA
>CAIXTT010000398.1 GCA_903922455.1 uncultured Bacteroidota bacterium
ATAGGTGCTTCCACCTGGATCTGTAACCGCTCCGTTGCTTACTTCATTATTATCTCCATTGACACATTTAATTTGACGAGCCCAAGCACAGGTTCCATCGCTTCCGTTTAATTTAGCAACAAAGCCATCGCCATTACCTGCTGGAGACATCGCGTAGGCTTCAGTTAAAAGTAATCCAGTGCCAAAATTTAATGTTGCATAAAAGTTACCTGTGCAAATTGGATTTCCCCAAGGGTCTTGACTCATTCCATTGATTTGTTGACCTAAAGGACCTCCATATCTTTTCACCCAAGATTGAACGCCACTTGAGTTTAATTTAGAAATAAAAACATCTGCTCCTGTACCTGCGGGGTTTAAGTTGACACCACCAAAAGATGCAACACTATTGCAAAATCCCGCCCAATAAATAGCATTGGCACTTACACTTAAGCAAAGCGCACGATCATCGTTACTTCCTCCACCTTTAACTCCCCAAACACCATTTCCTTGATCATCTAATTTCATGATGAAAGCATCATCAAAACCTCCAGCTGGTGCTGTCAAGCTAACCGTTCCAAATGTAAATGCTTGAGAATAGCTTCCACTGATGTAAATATCATTACCAAGAGTTTTAATACTAGTGATAAATTCATTTCCATTACCCGATAAAACTTTAGACCAAATCAACGTTCCTGTAGCGCTGTATTTTGCAATAAAACTATCGCCGTTACCACCTGGATTAATGTATGTAGTTCCCCCTATCGTTATATTATAACTAAAAAAACCTGTAACTAAAACATTTCCGGTCGCATCCACAGCAACTCCGTTTGCAATTATGGTGGTAGTTCCCGTTCCGCTTAATTGGGTTGTCCATTGATGTGCTCCAGCAGAATTGAATTTAGAAAAATAGAAATCGGAAAAGGCTACCGCTGTTAAAGGCGTACCTCCAAAATTTCTAGTTCCTTCAAAATCGCCGCAAACATAAACATTGCCTGTAGCATCTCTATCCATTCCAATCGATCCATCTGTGTTGGACCTGCCACCTAAGGAAGCAGCCCACGACCAGGATTGTGAAGTCGCATTAAACGTGATAATTAGACCAGTAATTATCATTAATATTTTTTTCATTTAAGTGTAGTTTTTATTTAACTCCACTAAAATAGGGTTAGAAAAGGGAATACTAAAGTAAGTTCTTTGGTTAAGATCTAAATTGTTGTGAATCAGTTGTTCTTAATTCGAAAGTAGACGTTAAATTCGTCTCCATTATGAGTAAAAAGCTACTTTAAATGGTTTCTAAGATTAATTAAACATGCAATGCTCTGTTGTCGGTTGCGGCTAAACAAGCTTCTTTGAAAGATTCTGAATAGGTAGGATGTGCATGGCTAATTCGAGCAATATCTTCCGCAGAAGCTTTAAATTCCATAGCAACAACGGCTTCGGCAATCAGATCGGCCGCCCTTGGACCAATCATATGCACTCCTAAAATTTCATCCGTATCTGAATCACTTAGTACTTTGATAAATCCATCTAAATCCATACTGGCACGCGCTCGTCCGCTGGCTTTAAATGGAAAACTTCCGGATTTATATTTTACCAATTTACTTTTTAGGTCTTCTTCTGTATAGCCAACGGACGCTACTTCAGGCCACGTATAAACTACTCCTGGAATTAATAAATAGTTGATATGTGGTTTTTGTCCTGCAATTTTTTCAGCAACAAAAACACCTTCTTCCTCTGCTTTATGGGCGAGCATGGCACCTTTCACAACATCGCCAATAGCATAAATGCCAGGAGTGTTCGTTTCTAAATATTCATTCACTGGAATTCTTCCTCTCTCATCCAATGTAATTCCAATATTTTCTAAACCTAGATTAGCGGTGTATGGAGATCGTCCAGTGGAAACTAAACAATAGTCGCCACTAAGTTCAATCTCCTTACTATCTTTATTGGATGTAGCTTTTAAAGTAACTTGATTGTTTTTGGATGTAACTGAAGTAACACCATGATTTAAATAAAAGTCAAATCCTTGTTTTTGTAAAATTTTTTGCAATTCTTTTCCAAGCGATCGATCCATGGAGGGAATGATTCCTTCTGCATATTCAATTACACTTACTTTCGCTCCTAAGCGGGCATAAACAGAGCCCAACTCAAGTCCAATGGCGCCTCCCCCAACAATCAATAAATGTTGTGGAACTTCTTCTGATTTTAAAGCTTCCGTTGAAGTGATGATTCGTTTTTTGTCAACGGTAACTCCTTTCAAGGAAGATGGTTTTGAACCTGTAGCTATGATTATTTTTTCACCGGAAATTAATTCTGTTGTGCCATCTACTTTCGTGATAATAATATTTTTATTATCTTTAAAACTGCCATGACCGTGGTACACTGTAATTTTATTTTTCTTCATTAAGAAACGAATTCCATCTACAGTTTGCGAAACTACATCTGCTTTTCGTTGTACCATTTTCTTGAAATCAAATTTCAGTTCTTTCATTTCAATTCCATGCGCAATGAACTGATGTTTGGCTTGATGAAAATGTTCAGAAGAATCAAGTAAAGCTTTGGATGGAATGCATCCAACATTTAAACAAGTTCCACCCAACGCACTATATTTTTCAATTAAGGCTGTTTTTTTTCCGAGTTGGGCAAGGCGGATTGCGGCAACATATCCTCCTGGTCCTGATCCAATCACAATAGCATCGTACACTGACATTTTATATAAATTTAAGAATACAAAATTAGTTGGAAAAAAGGTGCAGTTATGTATTTATTTTTTTGCGCTTGAATATCTGACCTAAAAATGTGATTGCCAAGAAGAATGCAGCACCAATAAACGAGCATCGACCCATTAGATCTCCTTGTTGTGAGTAAAAAGTGAGTTCATTGTTTAAGTTGATTTCTTGCTTAATACATGCGGGCACCCACCATTCGGTAGGTTGAGTAATCTCCCCTTTTTGGTTAATAAAGCAAGAAATTCCAGTATTCGCAGATCGCGCAATGCTTCTTCTGTGTTCTACTGCTCTTAACCGGGCGTACTGGCTGTGTTGTCTATATCCTGGCGTATCGTCCCACCAACCATCATTGGTAATGATGCAGATAACGTTAGCGCCTTTACGAATATATTCACCTACATAATCACCATAAACCGATTCGTAGCATATCACGGGAGCAGCAGTAATTTTTTCGCTCTTAAAAACACTTGGTGATTCCTGATAACCTAAACTTCCTGTAGTTCCACCTAAATCAATTGCAAAATCATCTAAGTAACCAAAGATACTGGGGAATGGCATTTTCTCAACGCCGGGTACTAATCTAGATTTGAAGTGTAATGGCATTTTACTGCTGTTGCTAATTTGTATAGCAGCATTGTATGCATCATAATAACCTGGCCCATCTAGTAATTTTCGAGCAGTGGAACTTATTTTTTCATCAGGAGCAAAATATCGATAGTAGGAAAGTCCAGTAAGTATTTTAAGATTCGGATAATTTTTAACAAACTCATTCAGTCTTTCAATTTGTGGATGAATTTCTAAATCTGAATTCCAAATTCCATCCGGTAAAGCTGTTTCTGGTAAAACTAAAAGTTGAGTTTTATTACTCAGTTGACCAATGGCTAGTTGAAGAATTTTAGTAAGTTGTTGATCGCTATTCCCACTAAATTTCTCGTGATAGGGATCAATATTCGGTTGAACTAATACCACTTCAATGGGGTCTGATTTTTCTTGATAGTTGTCTAGAATATTATAAGAAATTCCAATTGGAATACTAATTAGAAAAAACAGTGTCCATGCAATTTTTGGCCTGGACTTTTTCTCAGCTTTAATTAAATGATAAACAAAAATATTGATAAGTATGATCCAGCATGTTCCGCCAAGTACTCCAGTGTATTCATACCACTGTACCATATTTACCCATGCAGCAAAGCCATTTCCAAAGTTCAGCCAAGTCCAACTTAGATCCCAATCTAAATGCAAATACTCGAAAGCTACCCAATAAATCGGTAAGGAAGTATAGCCAATTCCATTTCCAAATTTTAAGCGTGTCATGTGAAAAAAATGGAAAGTGATGGTCATTAATAATGCATTTGCTGTCACCGCACCTAACATTCCAAATGGACTCGCATACCAAATCCACCAAGTATTGAAAATGTTAAAGAGAAAAAAGGTTAAATAGGAGTAAGGAAAAAGACGAGATTTAATTTTGTTGGTTTTAGCTTGATATACAATATTCTCGATTAAAAGTAGTGGTGTTAACACAAAAAAGAGTAAGGGTGCAAACCCATGAGCAGGCCATGCTATCCAAGAAAGAATTGCTGTTGTGAAAGCTAAAATTATTTTATGTGATGGAGTGTCCCGAATATTCATGAAGTGCAAATTTAATGGGATATTTTAAATTTTTAAGTTAATTTAATTTCTTGTTTAAAAATTTTACCCGTTACCTTGTGAAAAAGTGGGATAAGATGGGTTTTCATTTTTGTTAAAACTGCTCATTGCAAGGATAACGAGAATAGGAAAAACAGGAATTCTAAATCTAGCTGAAGCAGATGGACCCGAAAGTATAGCGAAGTAAATGATAGTTGCAAGTAGCAAAAGCTTGTGCCTCCGAATTAGCGATTTATTAAATAAACTATTAATGAACAAGAGAAAGAGTGCTATTGATGCAAATACAACAAAGCAATAATAGATTAAATATAGAATTGGCCATTGATTTAACTCATGAAGAACTCCGCTAATCCCATTCATTGAATATGTATTTTTTAACGATGGTGTTTTTTCAACATTTTCATATCCCACGCGCCAAAGTTCAAGGTCCCATCTTCCTGTTTCAAGAAGTAATTTAATGGAGCCATATCCTTGAAGTAATAAAAAGTGGATGGGATGTGCAGTAACTTCTTGTCGAATGAATAAGTCAATGCTTGCACATTGTGACGCATAGGATTCGTTTTTTAAACTATACTGTAAAGAATCAATTTTATTTTTAGCATATGTTTCATTTTCATAGAATGAAAGTAAAGCAGGCATGTTATAGTTAATTATCAGTTTCCTGCCAATTCCTGAGTATTCTGCAATTCCTGTTTGATTATAGTTTTTAACAAAGAAGCTTCCTAATAAAAGTACATGGAATAATGCAGCTGCTATTTGTCGTACTGCAATTCCTCGTTTGTTATGTATAATAATGCCATATAAACTATATCCTAACCATAGAAAGAGCGCAATTGGTTTAATGAGATAGGCAATGGCAAGCAATAGATGATGAATGTAGAAATAGCTGAATTTTCCGCTTTTTTCAAATTGCAATAAATAATATAAACAAAGTAATATAGAAGTTTGAAAAAGTATCTCTGACATGAAAACGGTAGCGTAAATAAATTGACTCGGAAAGAATAAAAAGAAGAAGAGATATAAATATGTATTTTTTGTATCCGGACTAATTAGTTTTAAAATTTTGTATCCAATAAATATATTTAATAAAGAAAGTACGCATTGCAAGAAAAGGGGAAGAAAATTTGAGTGGAATATTGTTTTGGTAAGTATTAAGTAAACGGGATATCCAGGAGTCCTTCTTTCATAAAGTGAAACATCTAAATTCGTTGCAGTATAATCACCACTGTAGGTGGTGCCGTAATCAATTAAATTTTTAGCTTGATATATATATTCATCTGAATCCGCTGTCTTGGTATGTTGGTTGAGCTGAGCATACGCAAAGAAAAAAAGTTGCGTGGATATTAGCAATACCCACAGCGCACTTTCTTTTTTTAAGAAATCAATAAATCGCATTAGTATCCTATTTTGTAAATGATGCCTGTTGGACTTTTAGGTCCAAATAATTTTTGCGTAACAATATAAATATTCCCTCTTTCATCTTCCCCAAAGCTGTTTATTTTGCCGCTAATTTCATTATTTTCTTTTTCGGTAAAGATAGGTCCTCGATCCCATAATTTTGTTTTTTCGTTTTGATGCAAATACCATAATACACCATTCCAATCTCCAAAAATGTAGTAGCCGTGCAAGGATGGGAATTCCCTACCTCGATATACATATCCGCCAATTATACAGATTCCTTCCGAATGATCGTATTCGGCAATGGGCGAAGCAATTTTCAAAGGATCACAACCTTCAGGTGGATCAAAGCAATGATTACCTTCCATCAAACGCCAGCCATAATTTTTCCCTTTTTCAATGATGTTTATTTCTTCATATTTGTTTTGACCTACATCGGCACAAAAGAGTTTTTGAGTGGCGCGATCAAATGAAAATCGCCATGGATTTCTTAATCCGCTTGCCCAGATTTCTGGTCGAATGTTTTCGCTTTTTGCAAATGGATTTTCGGCAGGTATTTTATAACCTTTCGATGTGTTTACATCAATTCGAATTATTTTTCCTAGTAAAGTATTTAAATTTTGACCATTTCCACTTACTCCATGTTGGTCCCCACCACCGCCACCATCTCCTAATCCAATATACAAAAATCCATCAGCGCCAAAAACCATTTGACCACCATTGTGATTGCTTTCTGGTTGCGGAATAGTAAGTATTAATCTTTCACTCTTTGCATCTGCAATATTCGGATCGGATGAAACTTTGAATTCAGATATTCTACTTTCATGATCCATTTGGTTGAGTTGCGTTTTCGCAGAGTAATAGAGGTAGAATAATCCATTCGTTTTGTAGTTGGGATGAAAAGCCATTCCTAATAGCCCTTTTTCAGAATATGCAATATTTAATCCATCTAATTGTGATGAAATATTGATGAATGGGTTTTCGATTTTAATTCCATTCTGAATAATTTTTATTTTACCCCCTTGTTCCATCACAAAAAGTCGATCCGTTGCATCTGTTGGGGCAAATAGACCAATTGGAGAAGTATATCCTCTTGCAATCTCGGTTAATTTTAAACGCAACGGAGTTTGTGCATTTGCAGTGAAATAGAGAAGGCAGCATAGTGTCAAAGTGATTTTCATATTTATTTATTTTAGAATCTTTAAAAGTAGATAAAATTTCGACAGTTCCTTTTTATAACTTTGTCGATATGGGAGAAAGTTTGGAATTAAGTATTAAGTATTTTCAATTGTTGTTTAAGAGCCCTTTTGGGATTGCACATGGAACTAGAAATAGTACGGATGCAATTTATGTAAAGGCTTCTTTTATGGGAATAGAAGGTTACGGGGAAGCTGCAGTTCCTCCGTATTTGGGTTATGATGTTCCAGATTTAGTATGTAATTTTCATCAGTATTTTCCTGCCGAAATGAAGGGAAGTGATGCCATCCGTACAACCATGTCAAAACTAGCCGAAGGAAATTCTACTATTCCTAAGCCACTTAAAACGGCTGTGGACATTGCTATGTATGATCTTTTTTCTCGACTAACTCAAAAAACAATGAGAAGTGTTTTTGGTATTCAAGGGGAAGAAAAAGTAAAGTGTTCCTATACGCTTGGTATAAGCACCGTAGATGAACTTATTGAAAAATTAATTGAAGCCTCTGATTTTTCATTATTCAAGATTAAATTAGGAGGTGAAAATGATAAGCAACGTGTCGAAGCTTTTTTATCGAATTCGAATGCACCCTTTTGTGTAGATGCAAATCAAGCATGGGAAAGTGTTTCTGAAAGTTTGGAATGGATGCATTGGTTGAAAGAACGTAATTGTTTGTTTGTTGAACAACCCCTTCCCGTTAAATTGGAAAAGGATTATGCTGAGTTGTATCAATCATCTCCATTGCCTATCATTTTAGATGAATCCATTCAAGGAATGTCTGATCTAGAAAGATTAAGTTCTGTTTGTCATGGTATCAATGTAAAATTGTTAAAATGCGGAGGAGTTGAGCCAGCCCAAGCACTCGTAAGACAAGCGAATAAACTTGGGTTGAAAGTATTAATAGGTTGTATGTCGGAAAGTACTTGTGGGGCAATGGCAGCAGCACAACTGAGTCCATGGGCCGATTGGGTAGACTTGGATGGCCCGCGGTTGATTAGTAATGATCCTTTTACTGGAGCCGTTTATCGTGGAGGTTCCTTATTACTTTCTTCTTTACCAGGAACAGGTGCTGAATTAATCGATAAGAATTTTTTTAAGGCTTGAGGATGAGTATCGAACATTCCCGCGAAATTTTATGCTACAATTATTATTTCGCTAATTTTGAAGTATGATTACGATTCGACCAGCCACAGAGAGAGATGTATCTCGTATCACCGAAATTTATAATGAAGCTATTCTTTCCTCTACGGCTACTTTCGATACGGAAGAGAAAAGTGTAGAAGATCGTGTGGATTGGTTTAGAGCACATAAATCCATTCACCCTGTAATTGTAGCTGAGATGAAAAGTATTGTCATTGGTTATGCTTCGTTAAGTAGATGGAGTGAACGTGCCGCTTATGATTCTACAGCCGAAACCAGTTTGTATGTCCATAAGGATTTTCGCAAGCAAGGAGTCGGGAAACAATTGTTGGAAGTATTGGTACTCGAAGGTGAGCAGTTGGGATTGCATTCATTGATAGCAAGGATTACACATGGCAATGAACAAAGTGTTTATCTGCACGAACGATTGGGTTTTACGGTGATTGGTACACTTCGTGAAGTAGGAGAAAAATTTGGTGCATATCATGATGTGCAGATGTTGCAAAAAGTGTTTTAGTTTTTTTGATTTATAAATATTAAAAATTATTTTTTATTAGAAGTTAAGTAAAATGGCGAAAACGAAAACAGTATTTTATTGTCAAAATTGTGGAGCTAATTCCGTGAGGTGGATTGGTAAATGTCCTTCGTGCAACGAATGGAATACCTATTCAGAGGAAGTAATTCAACCTACTGCAAAGGAAAATCAATGGAGAACATCTCCTCTTAAGGAAGCAAAAGCGAATAAGCCTCGTTTGATTTCTGAAATTGCATTGGAGTCAAGCCCTCGAATTACAATTCCTGATGCGGAATTAATGCGTGTGCTAGGTGGAGGAATTGTTCCTGGATCGTTAATTTTATTGGGTGGTGAACCCGGCATCGGAAAGTCAACATTGCTTTTGCAACTCGCTATAAATTTAAAAGGCAAGAAAATTTTATACATTTCAGGAGAGGAAAGTGAACATCAAGTAAGGATGCGCGCCGAGCGTATTGGGAAATTGCAAAGTGAATGCTATATCTTGACGGAAACTACTACGCAACAAATTTTTCATCAAATAGAAATTCTGCAACCCGATTTAGTCATCGTGGATTCTATTCAAACATTATATTCTAATGTTTATGAATCAGCGCCCGGAACGGTTTCTCAAATACGTGGATGCGCTGGAGAGTTGTTGCGTTTTGCAAAGGAAACAGCAACTCCTGTTTTACTCATCGGACATATCACAAAAGAAGGTTCAATAGCAGGACCAAAAGTATTGGAGCACATGGTAGATACAGTTCTTCAATTTGAAGGCGATCGTCATCATGTGTATCGGATTTTACGTGCAATAAAAAATCGATTTGGCTCCACCGCCGAGCTTGGAATTTATGAAATGCAAGGTGCAGGATTAATTGAAGTTGCAAATCCATCTGCATTACTTTTATCACAACGCGATGCAAGTTTAAGTGGAACCGCTGTTGCATGCACGATGGAAGGGGTGCGTCCATTTTTAATTGAGACACAAGCTTTGGTGAGTTCTGCAGTTTATGGTACACCACAACGTACAACAACTGGATACGATTTGCGTCGTTTGCATATGATTTTAGCTGTACTCGAAAAACGATGCGGATTTAAATTAGGTGCGAAGGATGTATTTTTAAATATTGCTGGCGGAATCCGTGTTGAAGATCCTGCTATCGATCTTGCTATTATATGCGCAATACTTTCTTCTTCCGAAGATTTATCCATCGATCCCTCTTATTGTTTTGCAGGAGAAGTGGGTTTAACCGGTGAAATCAGACCAGTCAATCGCATTGAAGCTAGAATTAACGAAGCAGCTCGGTTAGGCTTCAAGAAAATATTTGTCTCGAGTTATAATGCGGGTACCGATAAATTGAAGAATAATGCTACCATCAAAGTTATTCCAGTTGGAAAGGTAGAAGAGGTTTTTGAGTTGCTATTTGGGTGAGATTTTCGTCGCGATTCAGTTATTCTGATTTTTTTAAGTTTCTGACTTGATTAAATTCTTGGGCTATAGCCATAGAAAGTTCATCAAAGCATCTAATCGCGAAGCCTCGCGACCAACACTTTACATCAAAATCTAACATCCTATCACGAAGCCTCTCGACCAACACCTGTCTCGCAGAACTACGGGATCCAACACTGCAGTATTCCACTTCGCTTCAACTGCAGGGCGAAGCATCTAACATCTAACATCTAACACGTATCTTTGTACCTCATGTCAATAAAGCAAAATATACGTCATTTAAGCCTAGATGAACTCAAGGATGTTTTCGTTTCCAAAGGGGATAAAGCCTTTCGCGCCAAGCAAGTAAGTGATTGGTTGTGGAATAAATCGGCCCGTTCTTTTGATGAAATGACTAATTTGTCGAAGGAAACAAGAATCTTACTCGAAGAGAATTTTACCATTAATCCCATCACTATCGAGACCTCTCAGGTGAGCCGCGATCGTACCATAAAAAATGCTTTTAAGCTGCACGATGGAAATATTGTGGAAGGTGTATTGATTCCTACCGATACCCGTATGACTGCATGCGTGAGTTCTCAAGTAGGTTGTAGTTTGACTTGTAAATTTTGTGGGACAGGGAAGATGGACCGAGTGCGCAATTTGCATTTTGATGAAATCTATGATCAAGTAGCCATGATTCGGGACCAAGCTCAATCTAACTACGATATTGCGTTGAGTAATGTAGTGTACATGGGCATGGGTGAACCACTTTTAAATTATGCAAACGTTTTAAAGAGTATTGAACATATCACTTCACAACAAGGATTGAATATGGCGCCGCGCCGAATTACGGTGAGCACTGCTGGTATTGCTAAGATGATTAAGAAATTAGGTGATGATGAAGTAAAGTTTAATCTCGCGCTTTCACTTCATGCAGCAAATGATCAGAAGCGCGATCGCATCATGCCCATCAATGAAAGCAATAAGTTAGAGGTGTTGGAAGAGTCCTTGAATTATTTTTATGAGAAGACGGGCACAAGAGTCACTTTAGAATATATCGTTTTTAATAATTTTAATGATAGCCTCGACGACGCCCGTGAATTAGCCGCTTTTGCGCGTCGTGTGGTAAGTAAAATAAATTTAATTGAGTACAATCCCATTGATGGAGGCGAGTTTCAAAAGACCACCGAACCTAAAATCAATGCTTTTATGAATGAGCTTTGGAAGCATGGTCATGTGGTTAATCTGCGACGTAGCAGAGGAAAGGATATTGATGCCGCTTGCGGGCAACTGGCTAATAAGTCCATCGCTTAACCTTCTTTTTATTGAATTAATCCCCTCTTTTGATGTAATCAAAAGGTTATCTTAACATTTTCTTAATATCATTTTAACATTAGACGTGTTATTAATGATTTGTTAACGTTGGAGGCTCCTTAGGATGTCATTTAGGTCAGAATTAAAATTATTTTTGGCATAAGGAACTAATCTAAAATTAAAATGAAAAAATTGTTAAAAAATTGTAGTCTGAAAAGGACTATCGGAGTTAAAAGTATGTTTTTGGTTTTATACATCCTTGTATTAAGTGATACTTCTTTATTTGCTCAAAGTACACCAGAGGCAACAACACCAAAACCAGCAGTTGAAGAGAAATGGTACGATACTTTTAAGATTCGCGGATATTTGCAAATTCGTTATAATCGTCTATTAGAAACCAACGAAGACTTAAAGTGTGAGCAATGCGATAAGAGTTGGGGAGAAAATGGTGGAATATTTATTCGTCGTGCTCGAATTATTTTTTCAGGTCAAATTTCGAAACAAGTTTATTTTTATGTGCAACCTGATTTTGCAAGTTCAGTTTCATCAACGAGTTTAAATTTTACCCAACTCCGCGATGCTTACATGGATATTGGTATTGATAAGGAAAATGAATTTAGAATTCGTTTGGGTCAAAGTAAGATTCCATTTGGATTTGCCAATTTGCAATCTAGTCAAAACCGTTTGCCTTTAGATCGAGACGATGCACTCAATTCTGCGTTTTCGAATGAACGTGACATGGGTGCTTTTTTTTATTGGGCTCCTTCAAAAAAGCGAAAATTATTAGCGAATCTTGTAAAAACAGGTTTGAAAGGATCCGGTGATTATGGTGTATTTGCTTTTGGTGTTTTCAATGGGCAAACAGCGAATAAACCTGATTTAAATAATGAATTGCATATAGTAGGTCGATTAAGTTATCCCATTGAATTGGGTAGCCAAATTATTGAAGCTAGTGTTCAAGGCTATAGCGGGAAATTTGTGTTGGCGAAGGATCAAATTTCTTCTGGTGTCAAAACAACCAAGGATAAAATTTATACCGATCAACGAGTAGCTGGATCATTTATTTTATATCCGAAGCCATTTGGAATACAAGCGGAATATAATATCGGGGAAGGTCCTGAGTTTAATAAAGCGACAGATTCTATTGAAAACAAAGACTTGTCAGGGGGATACGTGATTTTGTCATATATGACAAAAGTGAGAAGTCATATTTTCATTCCATTTGTTCGTTACCAATATTATAATGGTGGAAAGAAACACGAATTGGATGCCCGTTCGTATGAAGTGGAGGAAACAGAAATTGGATTGGAGTGGCAGCCCGTTCCCCAATTTGAGTTTGTTGCTATGTTCACCATCTCAAAAAGAAAGTTTGAAGATAAAGTTTTGAGAGATAATTACCAAGATGGATCATTATTACGTTTACAAGCGCAGATTAATTTCTAAGAAGTAAACGGTGAGTCAGCCTCGTGGGATTCTCATGAATCCGACGAGGCTTTTTTAATTATATAACTGCTTTTGTTGTGACTGATGCTGTATTTATACTGCGTAGTTAATAAGCGAAGCAGTATCTTTGATGTGTCCCTACGCTTTTATAAGTTTTAAATCCGAAAAAAATGATCATACATACTCAAGTCTTAAACCAACAACAGCAGTTTGAATTATTAAAATGTTGGAACGAAGTATATCCATTGAATTTGAAATTTGATGATTTGGGTAAAATGAAAATTTACTTTGATGGACTTCAAAAGCTAGAATATTTTCTTTTAATTGATTCATCAATTCCTGCTACCGCATTTTCTTTTCGATTTATTCGCGATGAAGAATTATGGCTGGCGATGCTCATACCTCCCGCTATGCAAGGAAAAGGATATGGATCCATATTAATCGAAGAATTAACTGAAAATATCAATTCCATCTCCGCTTGGGTGGTAGACCATGAACGAGATGTGAAGGCAGATGGCTCTCCTTACATTTCACCTTTACTATTTTATTTGAAGGAGAGATTTGAAATTCAAGAAGGTGTTCGATTGGAAACCGATACCATCTCTGCAGCGAAGTTGGTCTGGAAAAAATAGAGTAGGATTCCACTTCTTAAAAAGATCTCTTAAATTTGTGATGATGTCAACTCCCCACTTATCGGTTCGTGAAATTTCTCAAGAAGATATTTCATCCCTGGTAAATTATTGGCTGAATTCTCCAGATAATTTTTTAGTTAATATGGGAGTTGATCTTTCGAAGTTGCCTTCTCGTGAAGATTTTACAACGATGATAGAATCTCAACTGATAACTCCTTATGCTGAGAAAAAATCTTTTGCTGCCATTTGGTTTTATGGCGAAAGGGCTATTGGACATTCAAATATTAGTCCAATCGTTTTTGGCGAAGAAGCTTTTGTCCATCTTCATATTTGGAAGCAAGAATTTCGTGGAAATGGATTTGGATTAGAGTGCTTGAGAAAATCCATTCCCATTTATTTCAACCATTTTAATTTGAAACGAATTTATTGTGAACCTTATGCTTTAAATACTGGTTCTAATAGAACACTAGAAAAATTGGGTTTTGAATTTGTAAAGGAATATACCACCATTCCAAGTTGGATTTGTTTTGAGCAACAGGTAAAACGATGGGTGCTTACTCGTGAAATGTTTGATTCTTGGATACATGTTTAGAACACAGTTCTCAAAAAATGTTTGGCTCTTGGGGCTTATCAGTCTCTTCGCCGATATTTCAAGTGAGTTGTTGTATCCCATTCTTCCCTTGTATTTAAAAGAAGCTGGCTATTCGATGCTTGCGTTGGGATTGTTGGAAGGAATTGCGAATGTAATTGCCGGAGTTTCTAAAGGCTATTTTGGACATCAGTCGGATGTGTTGCAACGTCGTTCTGTTTTTGTAAAATGGGGCTATGGACTTTCTACACTGGGAAAAATATTGATGATCGGCTCTCCCGATTTACTGAGAATTTTTTCTGGTAGAATTACGGATCGTTTTGGAAAAGGAATTCGAACAGCTCCACGCGATTCTTTGTTGTCGATGGAATCAACTCCAGAAACAAGAGCTGCCGTGTTTGGTTTTCATCGCGGACTCGATACACTCGGAGCTGCCATTGGACCTTCCTTAGCGTTAGTGTGGCTTTGGTGGATGCCTGGCGATTATTCAACTTTGTTCACCATTGCATTTATTCCGGCTGTAATTAGTATGCTATTGGCCTTTCGTTTGAAAGAGAAAAAAGTGAACACTCAAGTAAATGCTAAATCTCATGTCGGATTTTTTTCTTATTTCAACTATTGGAAAACGAGTCATCAGAGCTTCCGGAAATTTTTATTTCCGTTGATGTTGTTTGCATTGGTAAATAGTCCGGATGTGTTTTTGTTGATGGCATTGAAAGAAGCTGGATTTTCAGATACTACTATGATTGCAGTGTACATCTTATACAATTTACTGTATGCATTATTGGCAATGCCCATTGGTGTTTTGGCAGATCGATTTGGAAAAATTAAGATAATGTTATTTGGTGTTTTTCTTTTTGCTGTTTGTTATGCTGGAATGGCTTGGATGAATTCCTTAGCAGCATTTATAGTTTTTTTTGCTGTTTATGCTATTTCCATCTCATGCTTAGAATCGGTTGCAAAGGCTGTTATTTCTACCATAGTACCATCGCATGAGCGTGGACAAGCCATCGGTTTTTATACGAGTGTAAATAGTTTGGGTGTGCTTTTCGCAGGAGCGTGGACAGGAGGATTGTGGTCGATGGGCGGTCCCCAACTGGTTTTTTCAATTACTGCAGTTGTTGCCATGATCGCATTTTTTATGCTGCGATGGAATGCATCAAAAATTTAAAATCATGTTGGCTGAAAAATTACTGCATATAAGCTTTTACATATTTTCCAATAATATCAAATTCTAAATTTACAACATCACCCAACTTCATGGTTTTAAAATTAGTGTGCTCAAAGGTGTAAGGAATTATGGCTACACTAAATTTTCCAATATGTGATGCTGCTACAGTTAAACTTACTCCATTAATGGTGATTGAACCTTGCGGAACGGTTACATGACCAGCATTTTTATCATACGTAAATTCCATCAACCAACTCCCATGCTCATCTTTAATGGAGGTACAATGTCCTATTAAATCCACATGACCTTGTACAATATGTCCGTCAATTCTACCATTCATCAGCATGCATCGTTCAAGGTTTATTAAATCTCCGGAATGTATATTTCCCAAATTGCTTTTGCGCAA
>CAIXTT010000399.1 GCA_903922455.1 uncultured Bacteroidota bacterium
CTGAAAATCATATTTGCACGGGAATAATTACGTGGCAGGTTAAGGAATGGTCTAAAGTGAATGTAAAAGCATAAGGATACGAATTACGAATCGATACGAATCGATACGAATATACGAATTACGAATCTACGAATTCGCTAATACGCTAAATACGAAATACGAATAAGTGAAATACGAATACGCGATTATAAAGGTTACGTCGCGAGGCTACGCGATACGAATCGATACGAATATACGAGGGTTACGAATTACGAATCGATACGAATATACGAATTACGAATACGCGAATCCGCTAATACACGAATTTGTCTGTAGCAAGCAGGTTCTGATCCCAATTGCTATCGAGACTTAATTCTGAATTCTTAATTCTGCATTCTGAATTAACCTAAATCTTCATTCCCAATTTTTCGGTAGTAGAGAAAACACCGCCTAGGACGTTTAGAAATAGGGCGGCGGCCATGGCTTTTGCTTTATTGTTTCGGCTCATCATAATGTCTACTTCGCCCATAAAGTTCTTCCAATTGGAGGCATTGAGACAATCGAGTGCGACGGATATGGTAGGCGTTAGTGAGTGTGCTGTGTGCCACCAACCACAGGGGATAAACATGGTTTCACCAGGTCCTACTACAAAAGTTAGTGGAGTGGCTTTAGACCACAATGGAAACTTATTCAAATCGGGGTTACGTTGATTATCGATTAATGACACCCACGTATTATTGGGATCGGGATATACATATTCTGTTTGCGAAGGAGGTACCACCGTGAATTCTTTTTCGCCATATAACTGTGTGATGAAAGCATGAAAACACATATAGTCATAGTGCATGTATGGAAATTGTCCTCCCGGACTTCCTAAAAAAATCTCTAAGGTATCGGCACCACCAATCAATCCTTTAGGCAACATTTTGCTATGGGTTCGATCGGGCAAAGCAAATTTAAATCGAGGCTCAACATCAGCTAGCAATTCCGGATAATCACTTGCTATTTGCAATTTGCAAGGATAGGGAGCAGGATTTTCTTTAGTAGAAGTCATCATTAAATCGATAAAATCACCTAAAAGAAAAGTTTTTCCTTGCACTTTCACTTCTCTATTGGCGTAGTTATCCTTAAAAAACCGTGGTGTGAATTTTTCCTTAGCTGGCCAATCTTTACAAGCATCTCCAATCACTACAGGATAATTTGCGAAAAGGTGTTTCTCTGCGAATTCTTCGTAAGACAACCCATACTTTTTTTCAAGGACGATGTCGCCCACTTTCGCTAAAATAACAGATTTTGTAGCCATAATTAGAAATGTAGGAATTTAGAAAGACAAATATATAATTTGAAAACAAAGGAAAAGATCAAAAAGAAGGTAAATATTACTTGGAAAGGGGTGAATCTCTTGCTTAAATTTGTGAAAATCTTTAAAATATGAAAAAGTACCTTCTTCTGTCTCTATTCGCCCTCCTCCTATCCTTTCAACAGCTCCATGCGCAAGACTCGAAAATAGCACCTACTACAGAGGAAGAATATGTGATGGGATCGGTGGGATATAAGATGTTTATGCAGATGAAAGTTGCCTTAAAAGACAATTACAAGGTGAAAGATATCCATGAAGTAGAGTATGGTGATCGAAAAGCTGTTTTTAAAGGATTACATCGTCCAGGCGAAGAAAAGCCTTGTGCCATCATCTTAATTTACACAAAACTAAGAGGTGCACCTGAATATTATTGCATTCCCACATTAGATGCTCCTGAAATTCTTTGGGATCGTTTTCGAATGGGATTGGTAGGTCAGACAGACAACCAGCAAGATCAACTGCAATTTTTTGGATTTGCTTTGGCAAAAGGGATGATGTATTACACAGCTAAATGAGATTAACTTTGTTGCTCATTTTATTTTTTTATGCAGATGGTATTACAGCACAATCAATCTTCTCGCAATTTTTTAAACTGAGTTGTGCAGAAAAAACATGGACTCTGACCCATCTTTTCAAAGCTAAAAAAGCATTTCGAATTACGACGGAAGCTAGACAACAAACCCACCTAATTCGTCAGAAAAATCAATTAGACACTTTTCCACACGGAGGAACTTTAGATGCCTTCCGCCATACTTTCTGGATGGCGAGCTTGACTCAACACATCGGCGCAAGAGCAGCACGAAGACTAGGCAAGGCTCATGAACGCGGAAATTACAGGGCATTTAGAAAAGGTAAAACGGAAGATGACGTATTGCAAGATGCGACTGCAGTAGAGATGGATTTGTATAATAACGAACAAGGCATCGCAATTGGAAAAGAAAGCTCAAACATATCCGTTGATAGTCTTCAAAGCAAAGTAATTTTAGCAATCAAAACAGGTCAACTAAAAACACTAAAACGATCTTCAACTGGAGAATTGACGAATTGCGAAGGAGAGATCGTCCCATTACAAAATCGAAGTAAAAAAGACTGGAAACTACCTTATTGTCTTATTCCAAGCCGTTAAACTAGTGGTTCATTCATATTCATTTCATTAAAAACACGATCAATAATTGTAAATTCGTCCCTCGACTAATGACAAGAATAATATTATCTACCCTATGAAAAAAATTAGCTTACTCCTACTCTTCATTTCCATAAGCTTTAGCAGCTATTCCCAATTACGAGATAGTATTCATTTCTTACCGATCACATTTGACGAAGCCATTGTAAAAGCCAAGGCTGACAAAAAGCCGATCTTTTTACATGCTTATGCCTCTTGGTGTCATTACTGTTCAGAGATGGTTGAAAAAGTTTATACTGATATTAATGTTGCCAATTTTTACAACAAAAATTTCATCAATATAAAAATGGACATGGAGAAAGAAGGCAAGAACTTAAATAAGAAACTAAAAGTTCAAAATTATCCTGCGCATATCTTCTTCGACTATCCTGCTACAACGATGATGCATCGAGAAGCTGGAAAAAAAGATGTACTTGACTTTATTACCTTGGGATACGATGCTTTGGACACGACCAAACAACTTCGCACCTTCGAGAAAAAATATTTTGCTAAGACAGCAACTGTAACTGAAACTTACACTTACTTCAAAATGTTGGATCGTGCAGGGCTCGATAATCAAATAGGAATTAATGCCTATTTAATTGGATTGAAAGATGCGGATTTGATAAAACAAGAGAATTGGAGAATCATGTACGACTTATTTAAAGATGTGGACATGCAGGCATTTAACAGAGTAATTTTAAATAGAGATGCGTACATGCAGGTATACACAGCGGACAGTATCGACAACAAAATTTTAGGTGTTTATAATGGTGCATTAATGACAAGAGTACAAAAACTCGACACATTAGGATACAACGATATGATTTCTAAATTGGAAAAGTCGAAGTTACCCATTGCTAATAAAATTATTGACTATGCACACTTGAACCGTGCAAAAATGAAATCGGACTGGAAAAAATATCAAGAGTTGGCTGCACCCTTCATTGAAAAATATTGCCAAAGCGACTACAGAAGATTGAATGAAGTAGCCTATAATTATTATGAACGAGTAATTGATCGCGAACAGTTAGTCAAAGCTGAATCGTGGGCGAAAGCAGCGGTGAAAATGGGAGACAATGTAAGACACAATTACACACTTGCCTGCATCTTATATAAATTACAAAAGAAAGAAGACGCCATGCTCGTTTGCAAGCATACTATTTATTTAGCCAAGACGTCTGGTGTAGAAAGTAAAACGGCTGATTTACTTTTAGAAAAGATTGAAGGGTTGAAGAGTAGTGAGTGATTTATAAAGTGAAAGACAACATACTTGGGATACGATCCCGAACGACTTCGGCGAGAGCTCAGTCGAACGACTTCGGCGAGAGCTCAGTCGAACGCTATCGGGAACGAATCGATACGAACGTACGTAGCGAGGCTTCGCGATACGAATACGCGAACTAACTAATCATCAAAAAACTCTTTCTCCCGCAATATGAGTTTGGAGAACTTTTATTTTGAAAAGTTCTTTTTCGTCTGCTTGCATGAGATCTTTTTCGAGGATCACGAAATCGGCATCCTTTCCTTTTTCTATACTACCTCTATAACTTTCTTCAAATCCTGCATAAGCCGCCCAAATGGTCATGGCTTTTAATGCTTCTTCGCGAGTGAGTGCATTTTCCATTTGGAATCCATTCTCGGGA
>CAIXTT010000400.1 GCA_903922455.1 uncultured Bacteroidota bacterium
AGCTTTTGATGTAAACCGAGTCGTTGCATAAGAATTCGTTTCGAAAATAATAAATGCAGATGGGAAAAGAGTGAATTTTGGGTAAAAGTATTATTTTTTTACGTAAGTATTTCTTCTACATTTGATTTCATCTCTCGCAAATAGGCTTAATTCAGAATCGGTATAGATTTCTAATTATCAGCATTGAGTTGATTTTCATCTAAACGCAACGAACGCAGCGGCATCGCAGCGAAAGCAATTCACCCATGAAGTACAGTACTGCGTACAGACTTCATGGCGTAGCAATTCACCCATGAAGTACAGTACTGCGTACAGACTTCATGGCGTAGCAATTCACCCATGAAGTACAGTACTGCGTACAGACTTCATGGCGTAGCAATTCACCAAGTCACCAATTCTTTTAAAATTCCGCATTCTTAGGCGTGCGCGGAAACGGAATTACATCTCTGATATTATTCATTCCCGTTACAAATAAAACTAATCTTTCAAAGCCTAATCCAAAACCTGCATGCGGACACGTTCCGAATTTTCTGGTTTCTAAATACCACCACAAGTCTTCTTCGTGGATCCCCATTTCTTTTACGCGTTGTAAAAGTTTGTCGTAGTTTTCTTCACGCTGTGATCCACCAATGATTTCGCCAATCCACGGAAACAGAACATCCATTGCTCTTACCGTTTTTCCATCATCGTTTTGTTTCATGTAAAACGCTTTGATGTGTTTTGGATAATCGGTGAGAATTACCGGACCTTTGAAATGATCAACTAAATAATTTTCATGTTCTTTTTGTAAATCTGTTCCCCATTCCACTTTAAACTCAAACTTTTTACTGTTCGGTTCGAGAATAGTGATGGCTTCTGTATACGTTAATCTTTTGAACGGTACATCTACCACATGCTGCAATCTTCCTAAAAGTTCTTTGTCGTACATATTGTTTAAAAACTCAACATCATCTTTGCAATGATCGAGTGCGTACTTCACTAAATATTTTAACATGTCTTCTGCTAAGTCCATGTTATCTTCAATTTCATTGAAGGCTACTTCAGGTTCAATCATCCAAAATTCGGCAAGATGTCGAGGCGTATTGGAGTTTTCCGCTCTGAATGTTGGACCAAACGTATAAATTTTGCCCAATGCCATTGCCGCTAATTCACCTTCCAATTGTCCTGATACAGTGAGGTTCGTTTCCTTTCCGAAAAAGTCCTGCGTATAATCAATTTTATTTTCGGCGTCTTTCGGAATCGCATTTAAATCGAAGTTGGTAACATGAAACATTTCTCCTGCCCCTTCAGCATCCGAACCGGTGATAATAGGTGAATGCAAGTAAAAGAAATTGCGATCGTTGAAATACTTGTGAATAGCAAATGCTAGATGATGACGAATACGCAATACCGCTCCGAAAGTATTTGTCCGCGGACGTAAGTGGGCAATCTCACGCAAAAATTCTAAGGTGTGTCCTTTTTTCTGCAAAGGATAAGTCTCTGCATCCGCTTCGCCGTACACGAGTAATTCTTGCACTTGCATTTCTGTTCCTTGACCACTTCCCTGTGAAGCAACAATATTTCCTTTAGCACGAATGCAAGCTCCCGTACCAATGCTTTTCAAAAGCTCTTCCGAAAACTGCGAAGGGTCTACTACCAATTGTAGATTGTGAATAATGCTTCCATCATTTAAAGCGATAAAGGCAACATTTTTATTTCCACGTTTGGTGCGCACCCATCCCTTTGCAATGGCGCTTTTGCCAATGAAGGAGGCGTCGAGAAGCTCTCGTACTGAAGTATGTTCCATAAATTAATTAGTTGAAATAAAAGTCTTTAGTTTTAAATGGAAGCCTTATTTCAAGCATGCAAAGGAAACACATTTTGAGTAGGGAATCAAGGACGATTAAGAATGTTCTATTGAATAAATGATTGTATTTATAACATAAATTGTAGACCTTTTAGAGTTCTGGCCGCTCCCCAACCCCTCTCCAAAGGAGAGGGGCTATGTTTTAAATTGAAAATAAAGAAACTTAATTTTGTTTAATTGGTCAATTATTAATGATGGACATTTTTTGGGGATTCCCCTATCCTTTGGAGAGGGGCAGGGGGAGAGGCTTGAATTTTATGAAATCGACAATTATTAAAAATATTTCTCTAATAGTTCTCTTGTGCTTTCTAGTCTTCTCTAGTCTTCTCTAGTCTTCTCTTGTGCCCTCTTGTGTCTCTAGTGTTAAAAAGGATTTCTACGTTTCGATTATTTACTAAAGGAGACTAGAAACTATAAAACCCTAGCCTTTTTCTCTTAACTAAAGCCTACTCAGTTGCATGAAGTACAATTAATCAAAACTTTTATCATTTTAATCTGTTAATTCAATACTAAAACACCATAAATCCGAGTTTATCGTTCGCTTACAATTCCTTAACTTTGCCAACATCAATAGCCCCTATGCATCAGGTTAAAGCCGGACCCCTTCTTGATAAAATTCAGTTTCCTGCTGATCTCCGTAATTTATCGGAAGATCAATTGAAGCAGGTGAGTGCGGAGTTGCGTCAGTATATTATTGATATTGTATCGGTTAACGGCGGACATTTTGGAGCAAGCCTGGGCGTGGTGGAGTTAACCGTTGCTTTGCATTATGCTTTTAATACCCCGGTAGATCAACTCGTGTGGGATGTTGGTCACCAGGCTTACGGTCATAAAATTCTTACTGGTCGCAGGGATCTTTTCCATACCAACCGAATTTACAAAGGGCTGAGCGGATTCCCTAAGCGATCGGAGAGTGAATACGATACTTTCGGAGTAGGGCATAGTTCTACTTCTATCTCTGCAGCACTCGGAATGGCGGTGGCTTCTCGTCTAAAAGGAGATAAGAAACGTCAGCACGTAGCCGTAATCGGTGATGGCGCCATGACAGCCGGTTTGGCTTTTGAAGGATTGAATCACGGCGGAGTAGAAAATTCAAATTTATTAGTCGTGCTCAACGATAATTGCATGAGCATCGATCCCAATGTAGGAGCGCTGAAGGAATATCTCACCGATATCACGACCAGTCGTACTTACAATAAAATGAAGGATGAGGTTTGGAAGATTTTAGGAGCGATTTCTAAGTTCGGACCGAATGCACAAGCTATAGCTTCCAAAGTCGAAAGTACGATGAAGAGCGCATTACTCAAGCAAAGTAATATGTTTGAGTCGTTGAAGTTTCGCTACTTCGGACCTATCGACGGACACGATGTAAATCACTTGGTAAAAGTGATGAATGATCTCAAGAAAATTCCCGGACCTAAAATTTTGCATGTTCTTACAGTGAAAGGAAAGGGTTTTGAGTTAGCAGAAAAAGATCAAACCAAATGGCATGCTCCCGGGCTTTTTGATAAAATTACGGGTGAAATTGTTAAACCGATTAACGTTGCACCTCAGCCTCCCAAGTACCAAGATGTTTTTGGACATACGATGGTAGAGTTGGCGGAGATGAATAATAAAATTGTAGGGATTACGCCTGCTATGCCATCCGGATGTTCGTTGAACATTATGATGAAAGCCATGCCCGATCGCGCTTTCGATGTAGGTATTGCCGAGCAACATGCAGTAACATTCTCTGCAGGATTAGCGACGCAAGGCATGATTCCCTTTTGTAATATTTACTCAAGCTTTATGCAGCGTGCCTACGATCAAGTGGTGCACGATGTAGCATTGCAAAATTTACATGTTGTATTTTGTCTCGATCGTGGTGGAATTGCGGGTGCCGATGGGCCTACTCATCATGGTTCTTTCGATTTGGCTTTCTTTAGATGCATTCCAAACATGGTCGTATCTGCTCCAATGAATGAACAAGAGTTGCGTAACTTAATGTATACTGCAAGTCATCCAGGAATGGGACCATTTTCCATACGTTATCCGAGAGGAAACGGTGTCATGATTGATTGGCGCAAACCTTTTGAAGCGATTCCAGTTGGCAAAGGAAGAAAGATTCGTGGAGGAGAGAAAGTGGCTATTTTAACGATTGGTCATCCCGGTAATTTTGCAGTACAAGCCTGCGATCAATTAGCCGAAGAAGGTTTATATCCGGCGCACTACGATATGCGTTTTGTGAAGCCGTTAGATGCTGCTTTATTGCATGAAATATTTTCAGAGTTCAAGCATATTATCACAGTGGAAGATGGATGCATTCAAGGTGGATTTGGTAGCGCCATCGCCGAATTTATGATTGATCATAACTACAGTTCACAAATTCAACGATTAGGAATTCCCGATGCATGGATTGAACATGGTGAGCAAAAAGAACTTTATCGCGAATGTAATTTTGATGCACAAGCTATTATTACTTCTGTGCGCGAATTGATGTTGGAAACAACCAATGCTTAGTTTTCCATATGAGCAACTTAAACAAATAAAATTACGTATTTGAACGCTGATGAATCGGATAAATAGGATTAGCGCGGATTTATTTTTTAATTGATAATTGAATCTAGCATCTAGCATCTAGTATCTAGCATCCAGCTTTTGAATAACTTCCTCTACACAAAGCGGAAAATACTTCGCTTCCAGTTTCGCAATTTTAGCAGCTATTTGTTGAGGAGTATCGTCAGAATTTAAAGCTACTTTGTATTGAGCAATGATGGTACCTTCATCATACTTTTCATTCACATAGTGAATCGTAATTCCTGTTTCTTTTTCTTGCGCGGCATACACCGCTTCATGCACATGCATGCCATGCATTCCTTTTCCACCAAACTTTGGTAGTAAGGCTGGATGCAAGTTGATGATCCTTTTCGGATAGGCGTGAACGATAGTATGTGGAATGAGTCGGAGGTAACCGGCTAATACAATAAAAGTAATGCCTTCGTCCTGCAGTAGATTTAATAAGGCACCGTGATTTTTACGCAGCTCAAGGTTGAGATGGATGGCCTGGACCTTGTGCTCCCGAGCTATGTCGTAAACCCCAGCCGTTTCTTGGTCGCATGCTATGAGGTGTATGCGTGCGGATGGGTGTTGTTTGAAAAGCTGGCAGAGACGATCTGCGTTGCTGCCCTTTCCCGAAGCTAATATGGCGATTTTCTCCATGGTGCAAAGCAATGATTTGCTTTGTGAATTCCAAAATGCG
>CAIXTT010000401.1 GCA_903922455.1 uncultured Bacteroidota bacterium
CTGTTTTTAGTGTTGATGATCTTACGTACTTTTTTATTTATTCTTGGTTCTGATTTTGTAATCTTCGATTTTCTAGTGGAGAAGTTAAGTATGCCAGCTAGTTTTAGTCAATTGTTCTTTCAGCCATGGTCGGTGGTGACGTATATGTTTTTGCATGTCGACTTTATGCATATTCTTTTTAATATGCTGATTCTTTATTGGACGGGTTCACTCTTCGCAGAGTATTTGGGTAATCAAAAACTGTGGACAACGTATGTGCTTGGAGCCATCACGGGCGGACTTGCCTACCTCATTATGTTTAATATTTCGCCGGCATTTTCACAGGAAGTAAATCATAGTCATCTCATGGGTGCTTCTGCTGGCGTGATTGCGGTGATGGTAGGTATTGCAACCTTGCTTCCTGATTATACCGTGCAGTTGATTCTCATTGGTCCTGTGAAATTGAAGTACGTAGCACTCGTTTCAATTTTGATTTATTTTATTTCCATTCCACTTGGTAATGCGGGCGGACAAATAGCCCATCTCGGTGGTGCGCTGTTTGGATACATCATGATTAAGCAATTGAAAAAAGGAAATGATATTACAAGATGGTTAAGTAATTTATTCAGAAAAGGAAGTCGACGTAAATCAAAGATGACTGTAGTTCGATCTTCTAAACCCATTCCCGATGCGGTTTATGTTGAAGTAGCTATTTCTAAACAAGAAGCCATCGATAAAGTGCTTGATAAAATCAATAAGTCGGGCTTTGATAGTTTGAGTAAAGAGGAGAAAGAAATCCTTTATAATGCCAGTGGCAAATCCAATAATTAAAGCGTTTTATTTCGGGATTTTATGTCCCAATATAGGAAAGTTGCGTCTTGAAATTGGAAAAAAAGGTGATTCCCCATATCCCTAATTGATCCCTAATAAAACTTTATGTATTGATAATTAAATAAATATGCATAAAAAATTATGTTGGCATGGTGATCGCTTTCTGTTTTTTTAAAAAAATCTAAAAACTTTATAAAATGCGTGTAAAAATCTCATTCTTGCGTGACCAAATGTCGGCGAACACAATTCCTTTGCATCATCAAACATTAATTGCAGAGAGCCTTTACCAACAAATCGAATCTTTTGGAGGTGATCGTAATCTTTTCAATTTTTCAAGTTTGAAAGGCACTTCAAAAATCCAAAACGGATTTATGCGTTTCTTAAGTTCTAAAGTGACGTTAGTTTTGTCTGCTAGAGACGGACAACAATTAGAGCAATTAGTTTCTAAAATTTTCGAAATGCCTTATTTGGCTGTAGGAAAAATGAACTTAATGCCGAGAAGTCATGAGATGATTACAGATCCAGAATTCAATACGAAGATGCGTTATCTGTGTATCAGTCCAATGATTTTAGTGGATCCTGCAAAAGATCCAGAAAAAAGTCAAATCACGATTGATCCAACTTCACAAGAATTCTCAGATATTCTTTACGAGCAAACATTAGATCGTATGGAGCGTGCTGGATTCTCTGAAAGCGATTTAAATAATTTCGCTGAGTTTGATGCACAACCTGATCATGAATATGTTCAGAAGCTGAATGAAACTGGTAAGAAATTCGCTCGTTACTATCGCGCTGCTGATGGAAGCACCATGATGGGTTACTTATTACCTTTCACTTTACACGCGCATCCAGATGTACAAAAGTTTATATGGGAATCAGGTGTGGGTGCATTGAGTGAGCAAGGATACGGAATGGTTGACTTGGTGAAAATTGCTGTAAACTAAAAGTAAATTATAAATACTGAAAAGGCTTCTTTTTCGAAAGGAGCCTTTTTTTTATTCATTCTTAAAATTTTGATTTCTTATTAGACGGTATGTTCAATAGCTTTAGTATTTTCGTGAAATATCTATCTCGAAAAGCGAAATTATAGTGAGCAAGTCAAAGTCATGGATTTTCATTCTTATTACATCAGTTTTGTTACTGATTGCAACTGTGCTTTTGTTGCGCCAACCTATTCTTGATTTTGTTGTTCGAAAAGCCAAAGAAAAATTCAAAGAGAAGTTTGATGTTGATTTAAAAATTAAGGATGCTGGTTTTTCGGGCATTCGAGATATTTATTTTAGTGATGTTTCCTTAGTGCCAGCTAACGGTGATACCTTGTTTGCGGTGAAGAATGTCTATGCAAGAATTAATGTTGCTAAGTTACTTCGACTTAAAGTTGGATTTAGAGAGCTGGTGATTGATACTTCACACTTGAGTTTAGTGAAGCGAGAAACTTCAGATAATTTTTCTTTTTTGAAGCAAAGAGAAAAAGATCCTGATGCCGATTCGATTCAACCTGTCAATACTTCTGATTACAAAGAGCGATTCATGGGTGTGTTGGAAAAAATCAATGACGTATTTAATGAGAAAATTACTTTTCGTCAATTTAAAGTGAGCTATCAAAGAGGAAGTGTGAATGAGTATGTAAATATTCCTGAATTGTTTTTTGATGGATCTATCTTTCAATCGAGTGTGATTACTGCTTCTAAGGAAGGAGTAAACTTGTGGATTGTAAATGGAACTGCCGATGCGGCTAATAGCGCATACGACTTCCATGTAAAACGTACACGCGGTGAAAGTTTTGCATTGCCATTTGTGGATTTGATAGATGGATTTAAAGTATGTTTTGATTCGGCGAATGTGAAGTTGAAAGCCACTGAGGTGAATGGCCGACTCGATGTAACTGGAAATTTTAGTATGCATTCGCTCTTAGTGAGTCATTGGAGAATCGCCCCTAAAGATGCGCACTTTCCTAAAATGGAATTTGCAATGAAGGCCTTTGTTGATAAGGATAGTTTAGGACTCGCTCCCGGAACATTATTTACATTGAACGAACTTCCTATTTCCATTTCAACATCGTATGCTCGTAAACCCATTCGAAAATTTGCAATTCAATCTTCATTTGAAACCAAGGATGCGCAACAAGTTTTTGATGCAATGCCTGGTGGCATGTTTTATACATTCGATGGATTTAAAGCAAAAGGAGAATTGAAGTATGATTTGAATTGTGTAATTCCAATCGACGAACCATCTCAAATTGTTTTTAATTCTTCATTGCAAAAGAATAAGTTTCAAATTATAAGTTATGGCACTGAGAATTTTAGTAAGATTGTTTCTCCGTTTTCATTTATTGCCATGGATGGTGAACTAGCGATACGAAGTTTTTCTGTCGGACCAGAAAATCCAAATTACACACCATTTAATTTTATTTCACCTTACTTGATCAATTCTGTACTAACCGCCGAAGATCCCAGTTTTATGAATCACGGTGGATTTGTGATGGAATCATTCAGAGAGTCGATTGCTACCAATATTAAAGAGAAGCGATTTGCACGCGGGGGTTCTACCATCAGCATGCAATTAGTAAAAAATGTGTACTTGAGCCGCAACAAATCGGTGAGTCGTAAATTGGAAGAAGTGCTGATTGTTTGGTTAATTGAACATCAGCGACTGATTTCAAAGGAGCGAATGTTGGAAGTTTACTTAAATATTATCGAGTGGGGACCCAATGTATATGGAGTTGGTGAAGCTTCCCGATTTTATTTTGATAAGTCGCCCGATGAGTTAACGCTTTCGGAAAGTATTTTCTTAGCGAGCCTCATTCCAAGCCCGAAACAATATCGATATCGTTTTGATCCCCAAGGCAATTTAAAGCCTTACGTAGCGAACTTTATGAAGTTGGTTAGTAATCGCCTTGTGATACGTGAAAAGATTGTACAGCTCGAAGCAGACTGCCTTAAAGTGAATATCCAATTGACCGGTCCCGCTATGAATATATTCGTTGCTCCCGATTCCACCGTGTTGGATTCTATTCCCCAATTGCCCGTTATTAATTAATTTCTGCTAAAATTTTATATACATGTCAGTAGCTACGCATTTCAATGCGTAGCTACCATGATACACCCACCATGTTAGTAGCTAAGCATTTCAATGCGTCGCTACAATTAGATAACCCCGCTATTTTTGAAGCTTTGAATTTCAATGCGTAGCTATATTTAGATCACCCCGTCATGTCATTAGCTACGCATTTTAATGCGTAGCTAAAATGATACACCCCGCTATCCTAGCCTGTCTTCACAAAAAATGAAAATATTTCATTTTTTGTGAAGACAGGCTAAAAAATTAATTTTTGAAGGAAAATTTATATGATAATGCGTAATGCAACAAACATTTAGGGATGCCTTTTGCATTAGATTTGAAAAAATTTATCCATTAATATTAAATTTCCTAAATTTGAATCATGAAAAAATTAATTCTCTGCCTTGCAATTGTTTCCCTTGTTCTCGGACTGAACGCCTGTAAATCAGAAAAGGAGAAGGAAGAGACTTGTGCTCCAACTTCTTTAAACCCGAACGGCGATAGTGAATTGGCCTTGTTAATGCGCGACATGGCGAAACTAAGTGAAGCCAACGCCATCGCATTACGTGAAGGAAAGGAATTAGCTCCCTACAAAGGAGAATTTACTCCAATGAAAACAGCAGAGCGTACCATGAAAGATTTTGATGAAACTTTTTTTCAGGGAATGTCGGATATTTATTTAGCGAACATGCAAAAATTATACGAAGCAAAACCAGAGGATCGAATCGCTCTACATAATAATGTGGTAGAATCATGTCAAGCTTGTCACAATCAAATTTGCCCGGGACCACTGAAACGAATTGATAAGATGTTGGTAAAGCTTTAGTATCATTTATACCCAAAATGTAGTCTAATTTTTTAAGCATAAAAGAGACATCTTTCGAGCGATATATTTTAATTTGAAGTGCTTTTGTTCGGAAAGGTGCGGAGGTCGTCTATCCCGATGCTTCGGGACGAACCGATTTTTTGCTGCCCTCGAGAGCCTCAGGCAGCAAAGCATAAGCAGTGGACATTTCTCGATTTCACTCCTCACTCTTATACTGTTTCTCAATCTGTAAAGGCGTGCTTTCTTTGGTTATACCGACTCTACATATTAATTTTAGAAAGAATTAATATTCATAGAATGTAAGTCGGCATTCCACCGCTTTATTCATAGTAGCATTAAAACACCCGAAGTTTCACTTTCTTTTCACGTAAAAGAAAGTAACAAGTTAAATGAGACTGAAATATTAATTAAAGACCTAATTTTCTATTCTAGAAATCCTGTGAACTAAATCACGCTAATTTACATTGTCGACAAGACAGTTTGAGTCAGAATTTGTATAATTTTTGGACTATTTAATATTATAAATGGTAATAGATTATGGCTCGAAATCGAGACTGATGGAATTCATGCAAAACCTTTTTCCAGTAGGAGGTGGACCATCGTCAAAAATATGGCCGAGGTGTGAATCACATCTTCCACATAAAACTTCCGTTCGAATCATTCCATAGGCTTTGTCCGTTTTGTAAATAACAGAAGTAGGTCGCAC
>CAIXTT010000402.1 GCA_903922455.1 uncultured Bacteroidota bacterium
GCCCACACCCTCGTTCCCTTTACCTGACTTGTAAAGTTCAATCAATTCTTCGTCGCTATGTTGGTGCAGAGATTTATTCACAGATTGGAGGACTCAAAAGTAATAAAGGCGCATGAGTTTTTTTACTTTGAATGGTGTAGGTTTTGATTTTCAAATTTAAGGAGTTATTTCCAAGCAATAAGTTTTGTTTAAAAGCGACAATGTGCTTATCTTCCTTTAAAACATATTTCTGAACAATACCCATCTTCCCTGAAACAGTTTCTATATTTACAACGTAAAATTTATTAAGAATAATACCATTTGAAAGAAGTTAATTTAAGTATCGAACTGGAGAACATCGTTGACTTTTTTGGAGTGAACGATGCTAATTTAGAGGTGATCCGACGTAGTTTCCCTACCCTAAAAGTCGTTGGAAGAGGTCATGAAATAAAAATCATTGGAGAACCTGAATTGGTGGCCGATGCCGAATCTAAAATCTTAAAGTTGATGGCCTACTATCGTGAGAACGGGATGTTGACACCTACTGAAGTGGATTTTATTTTGGGAAATAAGAAATCTAGTAACGTCGATACGAATGGAAAATCAACTCCTCCAGGTGCTGCCGATGGTCGTGATGTTCTCGTTTTTGGTCCAAGTGGATTATTAGTTCGAGCGCGCACTCCAAACCAAAGAAAAATGGTGGAGTCGAGTGAGAAAAATGACATCGTTTTTGCTATTGGACCTGCTGGTACCGGTAAAACCTATACCGCTGTAGCTTTAGCTGTTCGTGCTCTCAAAAATCGTGAAATTCGCCGCATTATTTTAACTCGTCCTGCCGTTGAAGCTGGCGAGCATCTCGGATTTCTACCGGGTGATCTGAAAGAAAAAATTGATCCTTACTTGCGTCCTCTTTATGACGCTTTGTTTGATATGATTCCCAGTGAAAAACTCAAAACTTTCTTGGAGAATGGTGTCATCGAAGTAGCGCCACTTGCCTTTATGCGCGGTCGCACGTTAGATCATGCGTATGTGATTTTAGATGAGGCACAGAACGCTACGGAGAGTCAATTGAAGATGTTTTTAACGCGGATGGGGCCCAATGCGAAGATGGTTGTAACGGGTGATATGTCACAAGTTGATTTACCTCGAAATCAACCTTCCGGACTCATACAAGCCACTCGTATTTTGAAAAATATTGATGGGATTGGTCTAGTATTTTTAGATGCTAGTGATGTAGTTCGACATCGATTGGTGAAAGATATCATTCATGCCTACGATAAACCCATCATTAAAGAAGAGACTAAATAAAGTTTTGAACTATTTTAAATAATTGTATTTTAGTTGTTTAAGACTAAATTAGGTGTAATATATCGATTTCGACCAGTTTCAGGACTATTAACTCATCGAAACTAAAATTACTTTTGTAGAAAGAGCCATCGTATGGAACAGACTATGACCGATTCTCAAAGCATTACCAGCACGCAGTTGAAGCTTCCTGAAATCACTTCGGTGTATCAGGGGAAGGTGAGAGATGTATATATCATCGACAATAAATTAATGGTATTGGTGGTATCGGATCGCGTTTCTGCATTCGATGTGGTGATGCCTCGCCTTATTCCTTTTAAAGGCCAAGTATTGAATCAACTCGCAGCCTACTTTTTAGAAGCTACGAAAGATATTTGTCCCAACTGGATTATTTCCGTTCCTGATCCCAATGCATCCATCGGAATTTTTTGCAAACCGTATAAAGTGGAGATGGTAATTCGTGGTTTCCTTACTGGACATTCTTGGAGAGAATACAGCGCAGGAAAACGTATAATTTGCGGGATAACTATGCCTGATGGAATGCGCGAGAACGAAGCATTCCCTGACCCTATCATTACACCCACTACCAAAAGTGATGCGGGGCACGATTTAGATATTTCCAGAGAAGAAATCATTTCCCAAGGAATTGTTCCTGAAGAAGAGTATGTCAAAATTGAGAATTACACGCGCGCACTTTATATGCGCGGTGTAAAATTAGCCAACGACAAAGGATTGATATTAGTAGATACCAAATATGAATTTGGATGTGCAAATGATAAAATATTTTTGATTGATGAAATTCACACACCCGATTCATCACGCTATTTTTATGCAGAAGGATATGAAGAGCGCTTGGAGCGTAACGAACCACAGCGACAATTAAGCAAAGAATTTTTACGTCAATGGTTAATCGCAAACAATTTCCAAGGTCTCGAAGGACAAACCGTACCAGAGTTCACCGACGAATTCGTTGCTGAAGTGAGCAATCGCTACATTGAACTTTACGAGCAAATCACCGGACTTAAATTCGAACGCAGCGAAAGTTCCAACATCACAGAACGCATCGAAGACAATTTAAACCGCGCTTTGCATCCATTGATTGCGGGGATATAAGTTACGAATACTAATATTTGATTGAATTTAAATCTCGTTCCTTTAAAGTATATAATTTTGAACGCGGATAAATCGGATAAATAAGATTTTTGCGGATTACTTCTTTGCCGGCTTTGAAAACCACATTTAATTTGATATTCTTGAAGCTTGTGGCTTGAAGCAAATGTTCAAAAATCGAAGTCGAATTTTATTTCAGCGAATCGAACATCTAATCGCGAAGCCTCGCGACTAACATCAAACCAACGGAGTGATTCCCCTCGTCTTCCCTTGAACCCCTTCAAAATACTTCGCCATCAACGGTGCATCCCCAACAAAATCGCCAGTAGGGTAGAAGGGTAAATTAAAAAAAACGAGTTTCTTTTTATAGTCGAGGCTGCAGAACACGATGGGAATTTCTGCCCCAGAGGCAATTTGATAAAAGCCTGTTTTCCATTTCGCAACCGATTTACGGGTTCCTTCTGGGGTAATTGCAATTACAAATCGTTCATTTTTTTTAGCGAGGTCAATGACTTGATCTACCAAATTAGTTTTGTGTTGTCGGTCGACCGGATACCCTCCAAGTCCACGAAAAATCCATCCAAAGGGAGCACGAAATAGCTCTTTCTTTCCCAAGAAATTTGACTTGAATTTTTTGATGCTTCTAACGGCAACGCCTATCAGAAAATCCCAATTGCTGGTGTGTGGCGCAACGACAATGATGTATTTTTTGATATCGCGTGGCACATCGCCTTCGATTTTCCATCCACGTAAATAAAAGGTTAAGCGATAAATGAACCTCATAGTAGGGTAAAGTTAGTTCTTTTTTGAAACTAAATGGCGCTAAGGCTGCGCTTAAACATGTGCTCTAGTATTGGCTGCGCTTTGGAAAATTTTCTCGCGACCCTCGGCAAGCTCAGGTTAAAAAGGCGCAGAGAAGCTAAGGCTACGCTTTGACAATTTTTCTTGCAACCCTCGGCATGCTCAGGTTAAAAAGGCGCAGAGACGCTAAGGCTGCACATATATCTCTAGTAGGATGAACTCGCGTTTTTGTGAGAAATAATTGCGAAATAGAAGCAACCGTTAGGCTTAGCGCCTCTGCGAGAAACGATAGCGAAGAGTTTCTTCGAGAAACTATAGCAAAGGGTTACTTCGAGAAAACTTTTTAGTGTAAAAAAACCCTGACGAAAAACTAAGTTTTTGTCAGGGTTGAGATTATATATGAACTGCCTAGGTCAAGACCGTAGCAGCATTGTGAACTAATTAATCAGTAACTACTACCAAGTACTTCGATGCTTGCCAGAATTTTTCTGGATCTGTAATTTCGATTGCTGTTACTTTCTTGTTTTCAGAAAGTAAGTTGTAACTACCCGTTGGGTGCGTGCTTAACAATTTAGCTGACTTCGTGTTTAACTGAATTGTTTTTGTAGATGTGAAATCAATTTGAGTGAATGCTTCACGGTTGAAATCAGGAACCATTGTTTTGGCTTTTCCAAGACCTAAGAATCCACCTTGCTTTGCTAAAACTTTTTTATCGCGAAGTGTTTTGTAATCACCAACTGTATAATAAGCAGTATGAAGCTTGGTTGTCTTGTCAGTGATTTCTGCAGTTTTTCTAGCACTTTCTATTACTATCGTATCAATTTCAGTTTGCATAGTGGTGATCTTGCCATTCAAAGCAAAAATGTTTTCATTCAAGGAATTAATACTTGAATCACGAACTGCTAATTGACTGTTCAATGACCCTATCATTTTTTCTAATTCAGCCACTTTTACATTCGATTTACGAACACGAGATTGAAGATCAGATAATTTTTTCTTGTTTTGATCAATCATCTGACGAATTCCTTCGATATCACCCATGATGCGTGTTTTTGCATCTTGAGAAATCTCTGTATTGTTCGCGCCTTCACGATTCAACATTTCTTCTTGTGCCGTTAAGCCTTCTATGCTCGTTTGGATTTCTGCGATGTCTTGCATGTATCCGTTAATGACAGAATCTTTGGCATCGTACTGAGCCATTAAACTATCACGCTCACGCATCATTCGTTCAACTTCTGTTTTGTAGTCAGGACCACAACTGATCATCAGCATCGTAATGCCGGCAAGTAATAGAATATTTCTCATGTGAATAGTTTTAGGTTTATTGTCCGCTCGTCAAAGTTAAGCATAATTTCACCTACAATTATTGAACATTCACCCAAATTTGTTAACAACTATTGTTTATAACCTAAAAGATAAAGTTGTAGAGCTTGGCTTCAGTGGAATCCATTTATAAATTGAATGCTAAATAGTTATGTAAAATTTAAGCCCGATTATCTAACCAAGTCAGCTTATTTTTGCCTAATATCCTAAAATCTTCATCATACTTTTAGCGCTTTGTTCCTTGGCAAAGAGGCGTGTTGAAATCTTTCCATCTTCATCCCGATCAATAATTACATGCTTTGGAGCCGGAATTAAACAATGTTGGATTCCACCATATCCGCCTAAACTTTCCTGGTAGGCTCCAGTATGAAAAAATCCCAAGTATTGAGTTTCGCCTTCACGTAGCTTTGGTAAGAATACGCGATTACGTACCGACTCCATTATATAGTAGTCGTCGGAGTCGCAGGTGATCCCTCCTAAGTTGACACGATGAAAATCTCCATCCCAATGGTTAATAGCTAATAGTATAAAGCGTTGTTTAATTCCCCAAGTATCCGGTAAAGTAGTAATGAAGGAACTATCAATCATATTCCAAAGCTCATTATCGTTCTGTTTCTTTTGGGCAGCTACACTATAAAGGACTGCGCCGCTTTCGCCAACAGTAAAGGATCCGAACTCGGTCATGATATGCGGCTCAGGAACTTCTCTTTGCACACAAGCCGATTTTATTTGACGGATGATTTCATCCGCCATATATTGATAGTCGTAGTTGAAGTCGAGTTTGGTGCGAATCGGAAAACCTCCACCTATGTCTAAATACTCCAATTCAGGACAAAGTTTTTTTAATTCACAATAGAGGTTGATGTTTTTTTGCAATTCACTCCAATAGTAGGCCGTATCCGTTATTCCAGTATTGATAAAGAAATGCAACATCTTTAACTCAAAGTTTTTATTAGTCTTGATCTCGTTTTTATAAAAATCAATGATTTCATTATAACGAATACCCAGACGTGAAGTATAGAATTCTGCATTCGGTTCTTCTTCCGCTGCAATGCGAATTCCAATTTTTTGCTTGCCTGAATATGCATTTTGAAGAGCACCCAATTCTTCTTTACTATCAAGTATGGTGATGAGATTGGTAAATCCATCATTCATTAAGTCGGCAATACCTTCAATATAATTTTCACGCTTAAAGCCATTGCATAAAACAAAATTTTCACGATCAATCTTACCTTCTTTTACAAGTTCTTTTATGATCGAAATATCAAAGGGTGAACTTGTCTCTAAATGAATGTCATTTTTAAGAGCTTCATTTAAAACGAACTCAAAATGGGAACTCTTCGTACAATAGCAATACAAATAACTACCTTCGTAATCTGCTTTCGCCATGGCAACGTTAAATAAACGTTTTGCTTTCTGGATCTGAGAGCTGATCTTAGGAAGATAGGTAATTTTGAGTGGAGTACCGTATTGAGCAATAATATCCATTAATGGTATTTCATTAAAATTCAATTGATTATCAACAACATCGAAATTCTCTTGAGGGAATTCAAAGGTTTGCTGAATTAGATCGATGTACCTATTCTTCATAAATGTAAGTGAGTTACTTGTTAATTGGATTGCGAATGTAAGTAACTTGGATCATTTAATTGTTGTTAAATGAATGAAATTATTCAGACTTTATTGAGTCGGATGAACGATTTGAAGTAATTAGAATTATAAAACATATGCATAAAAAAATTAGACTGATTGAAGTAAAATCCGAATTAGGAGCCGGTACACGTGGTGCAAGTCTGGGACCTGATGCTATCAAAGTAGCAGCACTTGACTACGGATCGAATCTTTTTTATAAGATTCCTTCAATCGATATTCCCAATGAAAACTTCCGACTCTTTGAACCTCAAGGATCTCCGTATGCAAAACGGATAAAAGGAATCGTGAACATCTATGAGAAATTGAGCAAAACGGTAGCCGATGTGATTAAAGCAAAAGAGTTCCCTATCGTGTTGGCTGGTGATCATAGTACCGCCGGTGGAACCATGGCAGGCATCAAAATGGCGAACCCGAAGGCTAGACTTGGTGTCATCTGGATCGATGCGCATGCCGATTTACATTCACCATATACATCTCCAACTGGGAATGTTCATGGAATGCCGTTGGCTGCCACCTTGGGTGAAGACAATGCTGCGAACAAGATGAATAAGCCAGATAAGGAGACAATAGACTTGTGGAATAAGTTAAAAAAAGTAGGAGGGATGTCTCCAAAGATCAATTATTCTGACCTTGTATTCATCTCTGTTAGAGATTTAGAGCCTGAAGAAAACTTCCTAATCAAGAAACATAAGATCAAAATATTCACTACCAGTGACGTGAAAAGACATGGAGTGGAGAAGATTGCTCGTGACGCTTTGGCTTATTTGAATAATTGCCAATCTATCTATGTTTCATTTGATGTAGATAGCATGGATTCATCCATCTCAAAAGGAACTGGAACGCCCGTTCGTAATGGAATTACCGAGAAGGAAGCCGGATCTCTTTGTGTCCGACTCATCCAAAATGAAAAGGTTTGTTGCTTTGAAATTGCTGAAGTAAATCCAACGTTGGATAAGGAAAATTTGATGGCAGAGAATACTTTTGAGATTCTGCAACGAGTAGTGGCTCAAATCGCATAATCTTCCCTAGCAACACCAATACACAGAGCCTTGTCGAAAAAGACGAGGCTTTTTTTTATGTTTTAGATTATCAGCATGTAATAAGCTACTAAATTTGCACTATGTTATTCGAGAGAGAATTACGCAATGCCGTAAAGAATGCGCTAATAAAATTGTATAAGGTGGATATATCATCCGACGAAATATCGATTCAACCTACTCGTAAGGATTTTGAAGGAGATTTGACAGTCGTCGTTTTTAATCTCAGCAAATTGGCAGGTAAAAATCCAGAAACTCTCGGAAATGAATTGGGTGCATGGCTTGTGGGTAACGAAAGGGAAGTAGAATCTTTTAATGTGGTAAAAGGCTTTTTGAATATCATTATTCAGAAGGAAGCATGGATTCGAATTTTTACTGATGCTTGTATGGATGAGGATTACTGGGTGTGTAAACCCGATCTGATGATGGCCAATCATCCCGTATTGGTAGAGTATAGTTCACCCAATACGAATAAACCATTGCATCTTGGACATGTTCGTAATAATTTGTTAGGCTATAGTATTGCTAATTTGTTGCAAGCAAGTGGTAACAAAGTGCAGAAAGTAAATCTCATCAACGATCGAGGAATACATATTTGTAAGTCGATGTTGGCTTGGATGAAACAAGGGAATGGCGAAACGCCTGAGACTACTGGAATGAAAGGCGATCATTTAGTTGGTAAATATTATGTGGCATTTGATGCAATTTATAAAGCAGAAATTGAAATATTAATAAACAGTGGTTCTACGGAAGAGGAAGCAAAGAAAAAAGCTCCCGTCATTTTGGAAGCACAAGAAATGCTTCGGAAGTGGGAGGCTGGCGATGAGGAAACGGTGGCGCTTTGGAAGAAGATGAATGCATGGGTTTATGATGGATTTGACAAAAGCTATAAAATGCTCGGTGTCGATTTTGATAAGTTCTATTATGAGTCGGAGATGTATTTGTTGGGGAAAGAAATTGTACAACTCGGATTAGATCGCGGTGTTTTTTATAAGAAGCAAGATGGATCGGTGTGGGTGGATTTAACAGAAGATGGACTTGATCATAAATTGTTGTTACGTAGCGATGGAACTAGTGTGTACATCACACAAGATTTAGGTACTGCTAAAAAGAGATTTGAAGATCAAAAATTTTCTCGCTTGATTTATGTTGTTGGCAATGAACAAGACTATCATTTCAAAGTGTTGAAATTGATTTTGAAAAAAATGTCATTCGATTGGGCCGATAGCTTATATCATCTTTCGTATAACATGGTTGATTTACCCTCTGGAAAAATGAAGTCGAGAGAAGGAACCGTGGTGGATGCCGATGAGTTAATGGAAAGTATGATTCAAGAAGCTACGCGCATCACAAAAGAATTGGGTAAAGTAGATGATTTTACAGATCAAGAAGCGAATGAGTTGTATGAAATGATAGGCATGGGAGCCTTAAAATATTTCATTCTGAAAGTGGATCCTGAAAAACGAATGTTGTTTAATCCAGAAGAGTCCATCGACTTCAACGGAAATACCGGACCGTTTATTCAATACACCTATGCTCGAATTCGTTCAGTGATTCGTAAAGCAAATAAAACCGCTTCTATAAAATTAGAAGAGTCGTATTCTTCTGCCGATTATGCAGCCATGAATGAAAAGGAAAAAGAATTAATAAAGCAGATGCTAAAATTCCCTTTTGTGCTAGGAGAAGCGGCTGATAGATACAGCCCAGCGGTGATGGCGAATTATGTGTATGAGTTAGCTAAAACTTTTAATCAGTTTTATCATGAATTTCCCATTGTAGATGAGGCTGCTATTCCTACCTCTAAATTCCGACTTCTGCTGTGCGATCAAACATCAAAAACCATTAAAAGAACAATGTCCATTTTGGGTATAGGAGTACCTGACAGAATGTAATGTATGAGAAATAAAATTAGAATTGGAATTGTTGTTGGAGTAGTAGTGGTGGTGAATGCACTGTTAATTTATAATGTTTCAGGAGTGATTTCAAAACATACCGAAGAAGTAAAATTGCCAAAACTTGCTTTATCAACGGGTGATTTAGTGTTTCGAAATGGACACGGACTTATTAGTAGAATGTTTCAAAATTGTTCTTTGAAGGAAAAGAAATATGGTCATACAGGCATTGTTCTAATCAAGAATAACCTTCCTTACGTCGCACATGTTCAACAGGACCGTCCAGGGCCGGCATTGAAAGTAGAACCATTGAGTCATTTTTGGAACAAATCCATTTGTAATGAAGGAGCGGTCTATCGATTAGATTTAAATAATTCTCAAAAGAAATTTTTTGCGACATTGCTAAATATCAACCTTAAAAGGAATTTATTATTCGATTCAAAATTTGATATGAACGAACACAGTCATGTTTATTGCAGTGAATGGATTCGAGATTTGATAGTTGAATCAACAGGTGATTCAACGTATTTCCCAATTTCCATAGCTGGTGATTTCAAATACATTGCTCCTGACAATTTATATTTAAATGAACATGCCCAATTGATTTATAACTATAACAAAGAATGAAAAATAATAATTATTTTCTAGCCATACTCTTCTTCTTTACACTTAACTCTTGTAAAAAAGATCGAGGTCCAATTCCTGTTGCAGAACAGTTTTTAGCAGCCATTCAAGACCATGATTACGATAAAGCGGCTGAGTTTGGAACCAAAGAAACCATTAAATTGCTAAAACAATTTAAGAAGATCGAAGAATTGAATGTAAGTGAGGCAAAAGAAAAATTAAATAAAATCACAATTCTTTCTGAAGATATTCAAGGTAAGAAAGCCATGGTTTATTTTAAAGAGGAAGGCAATGAAAACGAACAGAAAATTACGCTCGAAAAAGTGGAAACAGATGGAGAGAAAGTTTGGAAGGTTGCTATGAAAAAAGAAGAAATAAACGTGATAGACGACCAAGAATAGTCAGTTTTACCATCAATAAGTAATTAATACAATAAGTTTTTCGTACCTTTATCATTATGTTAATTTCGTTCGATACACTCCCCAAAAATGCGAGAATCTGGATTTTTCCAAGTTCTCGATTGTTAAGTATGGCTGAAGTTGAAAAGATAGAAGATCGTAGTTCCGCTTTTTTACAGTCGTGGACTGCTCATAAAATGGATTTAGATGCTGCATTTATAATCGTAGATCGAGCATTTTTAATCATTAGTGTCGATGAAAAAAATACAGGAGCAAGTGGTTGCTCTCTCGATAAGTTACATCTGTTTGTAAAAGAATTAGGAGCAGCGTTATCATTAAGTTTTCTAGAAAGACTTAATGTAACTTTTTTACAAGAGAATGGGGAGGCAAGCATTTTGCCTTTAAAAGAAATAGAACAGAAAATTCAACATGCAGAAATCAATGCCAATACAAAAGTGTATGACATCACTTTGCTAAGTGTCGAAGAACTTTCTTCTAAATTCAAAGTGCCCTTAAGTGCAACTTGGTTGAATAGATATCTGATGAATTAAAGATGTCACCTTTCTCCAAAATATATGAAATCCCATGGGTCAAAATGGGAGTTAAGCTTTTAATATTGGGGTTATTGTTTTATGGAATATGGATAGGATTTCAAGCGTATTTGGCTTGGCATTTTGAACAACCGATATCTTAATTCAGAATTCAGAATTGGTAATAATTAGTAGGGAAGACATTAATTTCGCTTCGAAACACAGTAAAAATTTCTGAACTGGCCTTCAGCAAAAAGGTGCAGAATTAGGAATTAAGAATTAAGAATTGGTTTAGATTTGTAGACAAAACTATAACTTCTCTTTGAAAAGTCTGAACTTGACTGCAGTGTGCAGGTACAGAATTAAGAATTGGTCACGATCAGTAGAAAAAAAGCAATATTTTCGCTTCTAAATTCAGTAAAAAATTCTGAATTCATAATTCTTAATTAATTTTTTTTTCGCACCCTCATATTCAACAATTCCACCAAAAGGGAAAACGCCATGGCGAAATAAACATATCCTTTTGGAACTTCAACATGAAATGCTTCTATGGTGAGCATAAATCCAATCATTAAAAGGAAGGAAAGCGCCAACATTTTTATAGTAGGGTGTTTGTTTACAAAATCGGAAACCGCTTTCGCGGCAGCTAGCATCACCAACATAGAGACAATAACTGCAATAATCATGATGCTGACATGATCAACTAATCCCACAGCTGTAAGAATAGAGTCAAAGGAGAAAATGATATCCAATCCAATAATTTGAAGGATGGCAGCATTCAAAGTAAGTTTTTTCAAGCTTTTATTTGTATGATCCTCCTCATCGGTGACTTTTCCATGAATTTCCGTCGTGCTTTTCGCCATAAGAAATAATCCGCCAATGAGTAAAACAATATCGCGACCACTAAATCCTTGACCCATGATGGTAAAAAATGGTTCTATTAATCCTACAATCCAGGAAATACTGAATAGCAATAAAATCCGAATTCCTAATGCAAGAATGAGTCCCACGCGCCTGGCTTTCTCCTGCTGATTCTTAGGTAGCTTTCCAGCTAGAATAGAAATGAAAATAATATTGTCAATTCCTAATACGATTTCCATAACAATCAGCGTAAAAAGTCCGATAAGGCCGTCAACACTAAAGATAAGAGCTAATTCTTCTTGCATGATACAATTTTAGAGCAGACAAAGATAAAGATTTCCGTTTATGAGTCCATTAATTGATGCCTGATATGGTAGGTATTAAGAAAATATCCGCTTTTGAAAGCTTGCTTTCAAAAGCTGCATAAATTGAAGGAGTGCCCCAGATTGGCTCCGCCGATCTGGAGTTTGGGGTGAGCTAATGAAAACAAAAAGAGGAATTGCATTCCTTTTTTTCACTTTATATCCGCTTTTGAAAGCAAGCTTTCAACGCTGCATAAATTTAAGGAGTGCCCCAGATTGGCTCCGCCGATCTGGAGTTTGGGGTGAGCTAATGAAAACA
>CAIXTT010000403.1 GCA_903922455.1 uncultured Bacteroidota bacterium
AGACCGAAGAGTAAAAAAATCATTTCAAAATTTATTTAGAGGCGGAATCTACCAAGAGATTTCGAGTGATGTGATTCGGCCTTCGCTGCAGGAAATAAATAGTAATCCTAGAGCGAAATCGGCAAAATTGAGATGGGCGGTGAGAGGAAGTTAGATGTTGGAAATTAGATTTTAGATGCTTTTCTAAAGAACTTAGTCTTATCCTTTTCTTAGAGAAGGTTGATGATATAGTTAGATTATATTTAATGTTGACTAAAATCATTCTCGATAGTAAAATACCTTTGTGTTCTCTGTGCCATCTTTGTGGTCTCCGTGTTAAAAGAAGTCTTTATTAAAAGAGAAATGCTGATTCTATTAATAATTTTTTTTACCACAGAGGCCACAGAGTTTTTCACGGAGGACACGGGCTTATTTAATTCAATTTATTACTTAAGTTAAGCTTATTCTCGATAGTAAAAACCTTTGTGTTCTCTGTGCCATCTTTGTGGTCTCCGTGTTAAAAGAAGTCTTTATTAAAAGAGAAATGCTGATTCTATTAATAATTTTTTTTTACCATAGAGGCCACAGAGTTTTTCACGGAGGACACGGGCCGATAGGAGATATTAGATGGGAGATGGGATCGCGAAGTCTCTCGAGGGAGATTGGAGTCCCGATAGCTATCGGGAGGAAGCTTGTAGCTTGTCGCGAGGCTTCGCGACCAGAAGCTAGCAGCTACATTTCACATTCCAAAATTAAACCCAAGTCGGAGTACTGGATTTTCATAAATTTTATAATCACTTTCCATCACGTTATATAAAATCATAAGTGTGACGGCTGAATTACTACCCATTTGCTGAGTATACCCGCCACCAACAAAAAGACTGGGAACATTGGTACGAATTAGTTTTGTAAAGAGTAAGTCGGGCACTTCAATATTCACCACTTCAAATTCTGAATATAGTAAGATGCTTTCCAGTGCTTGATACCGTGCAAATGTTCGACCTCCATAAATTTGAGTTTCGTATTTATAATTCACAAAACGGCGATCATTATAATAGGTGTAAGTAGGTCCTAAACCCATCCCAAACTTTTCGGTGATTTTATATCCGATAGTTGGTGCCACATTGATGTACGTGAGCGATCCGAAACTAAGACCCACATTTCCACCAAAAAAAAGTCGGTCTTTTAGGGAGGGCTTATCCCTCACTAGCGGACTTTGTCGATTGGGCTGTTCATCCCTTTTCTGACTAAAAGAAATGGAAGCTATCAGACTGAATAAAACTAATAATGTATATTTTCTCATAATAATTGCAAATCAAAGGTACAACTTTCATTGATTTTTATTCCTTTGCAGGAAGGAATTTATAAAATGGAATATCAATATTACTATTTAGTGACAGGAGCCTCCTCAGGAATTGGCTACGAAACGGCATTGGCCATGGCGAAAGACAAACGAAATAAAGTCATTGCTATTGCCAGAAACGCAACCAAACTTGAATCATTACGCCAAGCTTCAGAAAGTAAAATTGAAATCCTTCCCTTCGACCTTGAAATAGGAAATTTAAGCGTTTTGTTGGAAGACTTAAAGAAATTGGGGGTGAATCATCTTACAGGACTCATTCATAACGCAGGCTATTTAGTAAGCAAGAAATTTGAAGAAATCAGTGCACATGATTTACAAAAAATTTATGAAGTGAATGTCTTTGCTCCGTTTCGGTTGACCCAGCATTTGCTTCCGTTATTAAAACAAGCGAAGGGCGCACATATTGTGAATATTTCTTCGGTAGGCGGTATTCAAGGAAGTGTGAAATTTGATGGTTTGAGTGCTTATTCCAGCAGCAAAGGAGCGCTATGTGTATTGACTGAATGCTTAGCCAATGAGTTAAAAGATGAAAAAATTAATGTCAATTGTTTAGCCTTAGGCGCGGTTCAGACTGAGATGTTGCATCAAGCTTTTCCGGGTTATGAAGCTCCTTTAAAAGCCCATGAAATGGGTGAATTTGTAGCTTGGTTCACCCAAAATGGCAGCAAGTTCTTCAATGGGAAAATTCTTCCGGTTGCATTGAGTACGCCTTAGTTTATAGCATTTCCTAATATAAAATTGTCCAAAGATTTCATTCTGAT
>CAIXTT010000404.1 GCA_903922455.1 uncultured Bacteroidota bacterium
AAAATTATTTATTTCACCATTCACATTTCTCGAAACGATAACAGCAATTTCCATCGCAAAATCAATCATCTCTTCAACCACATACGATCCATCAAAAACAGTTGGAATATCATTTACACTTTTTAATTTAATTACTCCTTTGCCATCATAGCCACCAGTTCGCAACTTCAACATCATAGGAAAATCAGAAATCGAATTCGCTAAATCGGCTTTGGAATCCACTAACTTAAATGGTGCTGTTGGAATTCCATTCGACTGATAAAATTGTTTTTGCAAACCCTTATCTTGTACAAGTTGCAACAAATGCGGTTGTGGAAAAACAGGAATCCCTTCCGCTTCCAACCGAAGCAAAGCTTGTGTGTTTACATGTTCAATTTCGACGGTGATCATGCTACATTCCTTTCCAAAAGCGTAAACCGCTTCTTCATTGCGGAAATCGGCGTGAACAAATTGATCACAAAGATTACGGCAAGGCGCATTCGCATCTGGATCCATTACTGAACTACTGATATTCAAGTTAATAGCCTCCTGAATCAACATTCTTCCTAGTTGACCGCCGCCTAAGATTCCTAGACGAAAATTTTTTCCTGCGCATTCAAAACTCATGGGGACAAAAATACATCGAAAATATTGTCTAATCGGTTTTAAACGAATACAAATGTTTGCCAATGAATATTCCGCTATTTAACACCAAATTTCATCCATTAATACAGGGCTTGTAAAACAGTAATGCGCTGAATTAAAACACTTCCATAATAATGTGTGCTGCCAATTCTAACTCTTCTACTCCGCAAGATATAGACAAATTTTAACCCCTACCTTCACTTCAATTTAATACCTTCGCAGCTCTTATGACCGACGTTAAAGTCCACGACAAAATATTTACAACCTTCATCTCAGCCGAGAAAATTCAATCAAGGGTAGCCGAATTAGGAATAGCCATCGACAAAGATTATAGCGGGAAAAACCCTCTATTGATTGGAGTGTTAAATGGTTCTGTCATTTTTATGGCCGATTTACTTCGCAATATTAAAACGCCGTGTGAAATCGGTTTTATTCGTGTGAGTTCGTATCAGGGAACTTCCAGCTCAGGAAAAGTAAGAAATATTATGGGCATGGAAGATGATATTCAAGGTCGCGAAGTCATTATTGTGGAAGATATCATTGACACCGGTGATACGGCTTTGTATTTGATCGAAGAAATAAAAAAGAAAAATCCAGCCAGTATTCGTTTTGCTTCCATCCTTCTAAAACCAGATTCATTACGTCATAAAATTCATTGTGACTATGTAGGATTTGAAATTCCACCAGCGTTTGTTGTTGGATACGGCCTCGACTACGACGGATTTGGAAGAAACTTAGCAGATATATATCAATTAAAATCATAAATCCATGTTGAACCTCGTTCTCTTTGGTCCTCCCGGAGCCGGCAAAGGCACGCAAAGTGCTAAACTCATTCATGCTTATCAACTCGTGCATTTATCGACAGGCGATATTTTCAGAGCAAACATAAAAGGCGGAACTGAACTTGGAACGCTTGCAAAGAGTTATATGGATCAAGGGCAACTTGTACCTGATGAAGTAACTATTCGCATGCTAGAATCGGAAGCGAATAAATCTCCTGATGCAAAAGGATACATCTTCGATGGATTTCCGCGTACACCTGCACAAGCAAAAGCATTGGATCAATTCTTAGCCACTAAAAATACAAGCATCACCATGATGTTGGCTTTAGAAGTGGAAGAGGACGAATTAAGAAAGCGCTTGTTGCTGCGTGGAAAAGATTCAGGACGCGCTGATGATATCGATCCAGCCGTTATTCAAAAACGAATTGATGTTTATCGCAACGAAACAGAACCCGTGCGCGATTTCTATCAAGAACAGAAAAAGTATTTTGGAATTGATGGTATCGGAAGTGTGGATGAAATATTTGAGAGGTTATGCGCGGTGATTAATTCAGAATTGGATGTTAGATGTTAGATGTTGGATGTTGGATGTTGGATTTTAGATGTTGGATGTTGGTGGTTGGATGTTGGTGGTTGGTGGTTGGTGGTTGGTGGTTGGTGGTTGGTGGTTGGTGGTAGGATCCCGAATTGTTGCGGGACAAGTGTTAGATGATTTTGGCGGCTTTTTATACAACATAGAATCATTTGAAAAATATAAAAAATAGGGATACTGAATTCTGATCCCGATAGCTATCGGGACTGAATTCTTAATTAAAAATAAATGTCGGGAACTAACTTCGTTGATTACGTAAAAATTTGTTGTCGCTCGGGTGCGGGTGGTGCAGGTGCTGTGCATCTACATCGTGACAAGCTTACAGCAAAAGGAGGTCCTGATGGTGGGAATGGTGGACATGGTGGAAACATTATTGTAAGGGGAAACTCACAACTATGGACGTTATTACATCTCAAGTATAGAAAACATGTCATTGCGGATGCAGGTGGTCCAGGAGGAAGCGGATTGAAAACTGGTGCCGATGGTGAGGACGTAATTTTGGAAGTACCCATTGGAACGGTTGCACGCGATGCAGAAACGGGCGAAGTACATTTTGAAATTGAACACGAAGGACAAGAAGAAATCATTGTACCTGGAGGTCGAGGTGGTAAAGGAAATGAATTCTTCAAATCACCAACACAACAAACGCCACGCTTTGCACAACCTGGCGAACCCGGACAAGACTTATGGAAAATTTTAGAATTAAAATTATTAGCCGACGTTGGATTAGTAGGTTTTCCGAATGCGGGGAAAAGCACGCTATTATCTGTCGTTTCTGCTGCTAAACCAGAGATTGCGAATTATCCTTTTACTACTTTAGTTCCGAATTTAGGGATTGTTGCCTACAGAGATAATAAATCGTTTGTGATGGCGGATATTCCTGGAATTATAGAAGGCGCGCATTTAGGAAAAGGATTAGGCTCCCGATTCCTTCGACACATTGAACGTAATTCTGTTTTGCTATTTTTAATTCCAGTGGATACTAATAATATCATCAAAGAATATGAAATTCTTTTGAATGAATTGCGATTACATAATCCAGAATTATTAGATAAGCGTCGGGTTATTGCTATCTCAAAATGTGATATGATAGATGATGAGTTGGAGAAAGCGTTGTTAGCTGAAATTCCTAAAGACAAACAATCGGACGGCACTCCGATTCCTGTTTTATTTATTTCTTCTGTTGGAAATAAAAATATAATTCAACTCAAGGATGTATTATGGGATCAAATGAATGAACGCTCCTTTCTTGCTCGATAAAAAGATGGTATTGCCTGCTTGGCTTCATGAACTAGATACTAAGTTAGAATTAGCGATCAATGGTTCACATGATCCGCTGCTTGATTTTATTTTTTACTGGGCCAGTTATAAATGGACATGGATTCCTTTTTATGCCTGGCTTTTATACATCTTGTATAGAAATTACGGAAAAAAAATAGTTTATTTTCTACCGATAATAGCAGCCATGACTGCGACGACAGATCAACTTTCAACACTATTAAAAAATACTACATTACGTTTTCGTCCATGTCATGAACCCGCACTTCAAGATTTAATTCACTTGGTCAACAATGCTTGTGGCGGAAAATATGGATTTGTTAGTTCGCATGCTGCCAATACCATGGCGTTGGCTGTATTTGTTTGTTTAGTCTTGCCATCGAAGTATAAAAACTTGCGATTCGGATTACTCGCATTTGTATTAATCAATGGCTACAGCAGGATGTATTTAGGTGCGCATTATCCACTTGATATTCTCTGTGGATGGATTCTTGGTTTTATTATTGCTTTACTCTTTTCTTCATTGATGAAAATTATTTTGAATTCAACAGACCAAATAAAATCAAGACATGAATAATATTCTTCTTGTGTTTATTGGTGGTGGTTTGGGAAGCGTTTTGCGATATTTGATTGGCATAATCATTCAGCGAAATAGTACATTCATTATTCCGTGGCATACGTTTACGGCTAATCTATTTGCTGCTGTTCTAGTTGGATTTCTTTCTGGTTTGATGTTATTGAAGCCGGGGCAATATGAACAACAACGACTTTTATTAAGTGTTGGATTTTGTGGTGGACTCAGTACTTTTTCTACTTTCACTATGGAAAATTTTGAGATGATAAAAAACGGGCAAACTCTATTGGCATTCACTTACATTCTCATTAGTATTATAGCTTGTTTACTTGCATACTGGGCAGCATGGCAAATCCAAAAATAATATTCAATTGCAAATTTTATTTTTTACTTGCTTTTTTTTTGCAAGTTAGTTTTACATCCTATGCTCAACCCAAAACATTGGGTTGTTGGTTGAATTATAATAATCAAGTACGACTATCCCATAAGATAGGATTCATTTTCGATTATCAATATCGAAACTATGCATTTATTCACGACTTTGAACAAAGTATAATTAGGGGTTCACTTTACTATCGAATTGAAAAACACAATTTGCATTTTTCAGCAGGTGCCGCCTATGCAAATACCTCAAAGTACAATTCACGAAATGATGCTAAGCTAAATACGAATGAAAATCGACTCTTTCAGCAAATACTATTTGGAAATCATTTTGGCAGAGTATATGTTAACCATCGATATCGGTTAGAACAAAGATATTTTAAAGTGCAAGACTTTCTTCGATTTCGTTATAATCTAAACATACAGTGTCCCATTAACAAAAAAGAAATTGTGCCTGGCGCAGTTTACCTTTCTTTATCCAATGAAATATTTATTAATAATAAAAATCCATATTTTGATCGCTTTCGAACTATAGCAGAAATAGGATATTTTATTTCGCCCTCGTTACGGGTGGAGTCAGGGCTCCTCTGGCAAATTTTAGAAAAGAGTGATCGTTGTCAGCTGCGATTTTCAGTGTTGCAAACGATTGATTTTTTGAAGAAATAAAATCTTTAATTTACTGTTTATTCATCATTTAATATTATTTCTTTCCAACACTACTCTCAAATTATTATTACATTTGTTGTATGAGAAATTTCATCATTACCCTCTTCATCGCCCTTCCCTACTTTCTAGCTGCACAAAGCAATTCTAATCGCCCTCAATTAGTGGTTGGTGTTGTGGTGGATCAAATGCGCCCTGATTTCATTTCTCGTTATTGGGATAAATTGGGGAGTGGCGGATTCAAGCGTTTGATCAACGAAGGATTTAATTGTAAAAACACTCAATACAATTACGCACCTACGCATACAGGGCCAGGTCATGCAAGTATTTACACGGGTACCACTCCTTCTTACCATGGAATCGCGGGAAACGACTGGTTCGATCTAGTTGCTATGGATACAGTAAACTGTGTTTCGGATTCAAAAGTTACTTCTATTGGAACTACTTCATCGGAAGGAAATTGTTCACCTTCACGTTTACTAACGACTACCATTACCGATCAATTGCGTTTAGCTACTCAAATGAGAGCCAAAGTGATCTCTGTATCCTTAAAAAACAGAGGAGCCATCTTGCC
>CAIXTT010000405.1 GCA_903922455.1 uncultured Bacteroidota bacterium
CTCACAGCAATGCATGGAATGGCTGAAAGAAAATAAACCTACTTCTGGAAGTATTTTGATCAAAGGTTCAAGAGGCTCACAGATGGAGAAGTTGATGGAGGCTTTTTAATTCTATCAACATTTAAACGCAGCGTTCGCAACATTTACGCAGCGATCGCAACGAAAAAAACTTCAAAATTATTTATCAATCTCGTAGATCTTCGAGTATTTTAATGCGCAGCAAAGCGACTTCCAATTCTGAATTCTGAATTAAAATGGCATCCATCTCCTCCACCCTGCTCTCTTCTTAGCCTCGGCTTCTTCTCGCTCATCGTAGTAACCAGCGTTTCCATCCAGGTAACCATAGTGATGGCCATACCCGTAAGTATGTGAAAAATCAGAATCGTTTAATACGATGGAAACATTCGGAATTTTTCCATCTAAATACAATTCATCTAAGGTCTTTAAAAATTCCAAACGAGAATAACCTTGACGAACCAAATAAAGATTGACATCCGATTGATTGATTAAAATAAAGGCGTCTGCCACTACTCCAACGGGTGGTGTATCTATAATAATAAAATCGTATCGCTTCTTTAATTCTGCCAACATCTCACCCATCAATGGCTTCGAAAGCAACTCAGCGGGGTTTGGTGGCGTTGGACCTGAAATGATAATATCTAGAAAAGGATTCTCTGTTTTGCGAATCACCTGATCTAGTGTATTAGCACCTACTAAATAATTAGAGGCCCCCAAATCGTTCTTCCATCCAAAATCACTAAAAAGTTTTGGTTTGCGCAAGTCCAATCCAATCACCACTACCTTTTGCTGCTGCATGGCGAGAATTTCTGCCAGATTTAACGTTACAAAAGATTTCCCCTCTCCCCCTACAGATGAAGTAATAAGTATGGTTTTACACCCGTCATTTTTACCATAGTATTGCAAGTTTGTACGAATAGTTCGGAAAGCTTCTGAGATGGCCGATTTTGGTCGTTTAGATACCACGATGTTATCTTTTTCACCTGAATGACCAATGACGCCAATGACAGGAACATCCGTATACAAACCAATTTCATCGCGATTCAGAACTGTTGTTCTAAATAAACTTTTAGAACTAATGACCACTGTTGGAACAAGAAGGGTCAACAGCAAAATAATTACGGCGACAATCTTCAAATTGGGCTCTACCGGCTCATCGGCCAGGGCAGATGCATCTAAAATTCGATTATCTGAAACCGCAGTAGCTTTAGCAATACTTGTCTCCGCTTTCTTTTGAAGGAGATACGTATAAATATTTTGATTTACTTCAAAATTACGTTTAATACCTAATAATTGTCGTTCCATTTCAGGCACCTGTTTAATACTGCCTTCGTATTTCGACAACTGAGTATTTAACGCATCTCTTGTTACGGTGAGACGCTTTTGAATAGATCGAACATTTTCAATCAAGGCATCCCGATTTTCCCTGATTTGCTGATCCAGTACTTTCACCGCAGGTGCGTCATTCTTTACTCCGAATGAAACACTTTTTCTTTTGGCTTGCAGCGCCTGTAAATTTGTAATTAACTCTACCAGGAGAGGGTCAGGAATACCTAAACTGGTTGGGGCTAAATTGGTGATGTCCTCGTTACTCGTAATGTAATTATATAGGTTTTGTAAAGAGGTAATCTCAATATTATTTTTGACACGATCCAGATCGAGTACATTTAATTTTTGCAAAACAGATTTAGATTCCTCACTTAAGTCAACGGTCTTATTCTTCTCTTTAAATGCTTGCATCTCCTGCTCATTGGAGCTGAGCATAGATCCGGTGCTATTCAACTGCTCCTCCACAAACTTTAGTGTAAGTGAAGCTACTTGTGCTTTATCCTGAATGTCTAAATCAATGTAAACATTTCCAATTTCATTTAAAACGTCCAACGCCCGATTAGGGATCACATCCTGATACGTGAGTCGCACAATATTGGCCTCTTTATCCAATGGCTCCGCCGTCAGATTAAATAACATCTCTGCGACTAATTTATTTATATAACGAACTCTGAAATCGTACGTTCCTCCAATGGTAGGTTTAGCCAATTCACCCTTCTTTAAGCGAAAACTAAAATAGCGTGTGATTACTTTTTCTCCGAACGAAAATTTCTGGTTTAAATAATAATATGGCAGTTTATCTCCATCGTACTCCACCTCTAAATTATAGGTATTGGAATCCAACACCGTTATACTAAAAGGAATGTCTTTAAAATCACGGACAAACGTGTCCACTTCTACTTTAAGCGGAGAAATGGGGTAAAGAGGTTGAGA
>CAIXTT010000406.1 GCA_903922455.1 uncultured Bacteroidota bacterium
GAATGGTTTAAAGCCGGTGGTGCTTTAAATATCATCCGCTCACAAGTAGGTGCTTAATTCGTAGCATTTATTCAAAGAATAAATTAATCTAATCATGCTGCTCAGTAGTCTATTCTACTGGGCAGTTTTTTTGTGTTTAAATGAGAAACATTAGCTTAGCCTTAGCGCCTCTGCGCCTTAGCGAGAAACATTAGCATAGCCTTAGCGCCTCTGCGCCTTAGCGAGAAACATTAGCATAGCCTTAGCGTCTCTGCGCCTTAGCGAGAAACATTAGCATAGCCTTAGCGTCTATGCGCCTTAGCGAGAAACCTTAGCATAGCCTTAGCGCCTTCTTCGGCCTTCGCGAGAAACATTAGCATAGCGCAGCCTTAGCTGTATAAAAAGATTAAAATGCATGAACCTAATTTTGTATTTTTGTTAAATGAAATTACATTCACTTCTCTTCGTTTGCTTAGCGGGATTAATCGTCTCCTGTAAAAAAGACAGAGACGCTGAAACCGCACCCAGCATCAGTTTTACAAATACGAGTGGGTACAAAACCACACTGCCGGTGAATATTGTTTTTACGGCCAGCGCGCCTTCTGCTGATAATGTGACGTGGGATTTTGGCGATGGAACCACTGGACAAGGTCTAACTGTAAATCATTCTTACACTTCTTTTGGAGGGTATAAAGTAAAAGCAACTGCAACTAAATCCGGATTAAGTTCATCTTACTCAAAAGACATTCCGATTACGTTTTATCGTCGTGCTGTAATTAAGAGAATTGATGTATTGCAAACACCCACGCTCAAGCCGGGTGGCGTCGATTGGGATCCGGGTAATTTTCCTGATCTAGCCTACGATATCGTTTTTCCAGGCGACACTACTTATGTTAGTGGAACCGTATTAAACAATGCAGAGACGGGCTCATTCAATGTCATCCCATCACAAGGAACTTTCATCTTCAACGAGGATATTAAATTTAATATTTATGATAAAGATGTAGGCAATGTTCCCGATAAAGAATTAATGGGAACCGTTCGTTTCAAATTCACGAGCGTAATACCAGACACCACCGTTTATGTAGACAGTGTGCAAGTAAATTCTGGTGCGTTGAGGTTGATGTTGAAATTTGAGTTTCAGCAGTAGGTGGAAGTATGAGGTTAAATTTTGTCTCTTACAATAAACTTTCATAATCTTGTAAGTAATTTATAATAATGCTTTATCCCATGCGTAAATTATTTTTTATACTTTTTCTTTGCTTTTGCTCCCCAGCAAGGGCTGTCTTGAGTGGAATGTATTATTATTCATTGCTATCGGGCAACACTAATTTGTCAAATGGGAAAATTGTGGTGAAGAGATGATGTGGCAGAATAAATAAGGCTGCGAATATTATCTATGTAAAAGCTGAGGAGGATTTTTTTAAGTTCTTTTGTGAGAATATGGATATTTCTTTATGAAAATACTCCAATTCAATCCATTTTCTTATTTTCGGATCGATTTACGATGGAACCATACGCATTAGGGAATAAAAAAGTGGTCCGTGCCTGGACCTTTTACGATTGGGCCAACTCGGCCTATTCACTCGTTATTAACTCTGCACTTTTCCCCATTTACTTCAGTGCCATCGCTCACTCTAATGGGGCGAATGAAGTTCGTTTTTTAGGAAGAACATTTAATCCTGAGTCTTTGCAATCGTATGCTATCTCCTTTGCTTTTTTAGTGATTGCATTAATTTCTCCCATGTTATCTTCCATCGCCGACTTTAGCGGACAAAAGAAAAAGTTTATGTACTTTTTCTCCACCTTTGGTGCGATTTCCTGTTCCTTGCTTTGGTTTTTTGAAGGTGCCGACACCTTGTGGGTAGGAATAACTTGCTCTTTGTTTGCAGCTATTGGATATGCAGGAAGTATTGTCTTTTACAACGCTTATCTACCCGAAATTGCAGTAGCTGCTGATCAAGATCGAATCAGTGCGCGCGGATTTTCTATGGGATATATTGGTTCGTCACTTCTTTTAATTTTCAATCTCACCATGGTTATGTTTCCTCAATGGTATGGAAACATCAGCAGCGGATTCGCCATGCGTTTCTCGTTTTTATTA
>CAIXTT010000407.1 GCA_903922455.1 uncultured Bacteroidota bacterium
CCCGTCATCAGAAACCGCTTATCTGAAGATGGTAAAAAGAGTATCGAGAACTACGGACTCTACACCAAGGACCAAGACGGAGATTGGGTAACACCATTAGTGAATGGGAACAAAGAATGCGCCTATGTAATTTTTGAAAAAGGAGTAGCTACATGCGCATTTGAAAAAGCACATTCAGAAGGAAAGATATCATTTCGAAAACCCATCTCCTGCCACCTTTATCCCATCCGCATAAAGAAATTAAAAAACTATGAAGCCATAAACTACGACCGCTGGGACATTTGTTCAGCAGCATGCACTTTAGGAAAAAATTTAAAAGTTCCGGTTTATAAATTTTTGAAAGATGCACTCACTCGAAAATATGGTGATGCTTGGTACAAAGAATTAGAAATAGCCGTAGACCATTATTCTAAAAGCAAAGCATGAAAATTTAAGAATAAAAAAAGCTGTCAATACATTATTGTAATGACCCCTTTGTTGTAATACCATTTATAAGTATTTAATAGTCCAAATAAACATAAATCTATTTTTACCGAGTTTAGCACTAACATTGACTTGTAATGAATTTTATGTTATAAATTAAGATTCTAGTCCTATTTTACTTGTTACTTTCTTTTACGTGAAAAGAAAGTGAAACTTAGATTGTTTTTATGCAACTATGAATGAAGTTGTGGAATGCCGACTTACATTCTGTGAATATTAATCCTCTTGAAAAATTAATATGTAGAGTCGGTATAACCAAAGAAAGAACGCCACCCATCCCGATAGCTATCGGGACCAACCAATTTTTGCGGCTTCTGCTTTCTACTTTCTATCGCAACCACTGAACAATCTTTTGTGTTATTTCTTTACTTCATCGGTTCAGCAAAAATCGGTTCGCGCTGTTGCCTGGACGACCTCCGCGCTGTTCCGAACGAAATTACTGTTTGTTAAAATTTATTGCTCGAATTATGCTTCCATTTATGTTTAAATAATTGGAATATATATTATGTATAATTGGTGTTAGATATTTTTAAGCTGAAATCAGATCTCCGTACATGCGTTCGCGCAATTCCTGAACGGTTGTATCTTCTAAGTACTCATCATACGTCATTCGACGATCGATAATTCCTGTAGGTGTTAATTCAACAATTCGATTCGCTACCGTATGTGTAAACGCATGGTCATGTGAACTGAACAAAGCAATATGTTTCCAATCAACCATCGCATCATTAAAAGCAGTGATCGATTCAAGATCTAAGTGATTCGTTGGCTCATCAAGAATAATGCAATTTGCATTCGTCAGCATCATACGAGAAATCATGCAACGCACTTTTTCTCCTCCTGAAAGCACGGTAGACATCTTCAAAGACTCTTCTCCCGAGAACAACATCTTTCCTAAAAATCCTCGCACAAAACTTTCTTCTTTCTCTTTTGAAAACTGACGCAGCCAATCAATCAATGACAATTTTTCTTTGAAAAATTCGGCATTATCATTCGGTAAATACGAACGTGTGATTGTAGTTCCCCATTCATACGTTCCGGCATCTGCAGTTTCATGATCTGTGATGATTTGAAAAAACGAAGTTACTGCGCGACGCTCTTTCGAGATCACTGCAATTTTATCGCCTTTATCCATCGAGAAAGTAATATCTTTAAAGAAAGTAATACCTTCATTCGATACTTTTTTCAATCCTTCCACCCTCAACAACTGATCACCACAATCGCGATCGGGTCTGAAAATAATTCCTGGGTATTTACGTGTTGATGCAGGAATATCTTGCACCACTAATTTTTCCAATAATTTTTTACGACTTGTAGCTTGACGCGATTTCGATGCATTCGCAGAAAAACGTTCCACGAAATCCTGAAGTTCTTTACGCTTATCTTCCACTTTCTTATTCTGATCGCTACGTTGACGCAAAGCCAATTGACTCGACTCATACCAGAAAGTATAATTACCAGAATACAATTGCATCTTTCCAAAATCGATATCGGCTACGTGCGTACAAACTGAATCTAAAAAGTGACGATCGTGACTTACCACCAATACAGTATTTTGAAAATCTGCTAAAAAGTTTTCCAACCATGCAATCGTTTCCACGTCGAGGTCATTCGTTGGCTCATCCAGCAAAAGAATATCTGGATTTCCATAAAGCGCTTGTGCAAGAAGGACACGAACTTTTTCCTTTCCACTCACCTCTGTCATTTTCTTACTATGATACTCTTCCTTCACACCCAAATCGCTCAACAAACTGGCTGCATTACTTTCAGCATCCCAACCATTCATCTCTGCAAAAAGATTTTCTAACTCGGCTGCACGAAGTCCATCTGCTTCTGTAAAATCAGGTCGAGCATACACTTCATCCCTTTCACGAATCACATCCATCAACTTCACATTTCCCATCATCACGGTCTCTAAAACATTGAATGCATCGTACTCATAATGATTTTGCTTCAAAACACTCATTCTTGCACCTGGATTCATGGATACCTGTCCAGTAGATGCGTCGATTTCACCCGAAAGAATCTTCAAAAAAGTAGATTTACCGGCACCGTTAGCACCAATGATTCCATAGCAATTACCGGGAACAAATTTGATGTTAACATCATCGAAGAGAACACGCTTGCCATAACGCAAGGAAATATTTGATACTGAGAGCATTTTGGTGATATTTTTGGGGCTGCAAAGATAGGGATTAATTCAGGAAGAATTAAGTCCCGATAGCTATCGGGATCAGAATTAGGTTAAATATGAGAAAGCTTGGCGCCTACTATACTGGTATTCAAACTACAAGCTATAGATTCTATAATCTTTGAAATAAGTACTTTTGCACTGAAGTAGAGAAGCCTTCCTTTGGAAGTCTTCACACTTCAGTGCAAGCCAGAATTATTTTGGATTCAAAATATTAGCACCCGTAGTTCCCCAGTAGCAGAGCCTTTGCTTTGCAAAGCCACGCTACTGGATATTAAAAGAATATTAGTAAATATTGCACCCGTAGTTCAATTGGATAGAATAACAGATTCCGATTCTGTTGGTTGGGGGTTCGAATCCCTTCGGGTGCACTGATTAATAATCGAATTGCAGTTGTGTTGGCCTCGAGAGCCTCAGCCAACATCGAGAGCCTCAGCCAACATCGAGAGCCTCAGCCAACATCGAATTTTGTAAGCTGCCCGAGGGAACTCGCGGGCAGCTTGGAGGTTGGCCTCGAGAGCCTCAGCCAACATCGAGAGCGATAGTCAGTCCCGATAGCTATCGGGAGAGAAACCCATGTAGCAGAAATCGCTGCAGGGCAAAGCAGTTTAAAAGCGAATAAGTTACGGGTTTCCCATCGCTCTCACACTGTTTCTCTCTCTCATTTTATAGCTATCTTTGCAAAAAATTTCTATTATGAAAACGAAAA
>CAIXTT010000408.1 GCA_903922455.1 uncultured Bacteroidota bacterium
ATTTATTCAATGGTAGCACTCAAACCTCGATCTAGCAAAGCTTCACATAGGGGACGAAGTCGATCAAATTCTCCTATTTTAACGGAACACTTACCGCTATAGTGAACAATCACAGAACATTGTTCTGCTTGTTCACGATCATGGCTACAAATGGAAACGAGGCTTTCGATGACCCAATCAAAAGTATTTACATCATCGTTGTAAAGAATAATTTGATTTTCTTTGACAACTTCCTCTTGCAGAAGTAGATCTTCTTGTTCTTGGGGGGAATAGTAGTTGCTCATGGTTTTATCTGAATGAATCAAAGGTAAAGAGATTGAACTAGAGGGAAAACATTATTTGTAAAAATCTTATTGTATAAATAAAAAAAGCCCCGTTTTCACGAGGCTTTTCAGTGCTAATATATTGATTATTAATCGTTGTCGTTTGATGTGGCCACTTGTTGAATGGCTTCATTTAATTTCATGGGTTTATTGTTTTTGAAGGCAACAATAAACGCATCATCAAATCCAGCTTGTTTTAGCGTTTCTCTCAGATTTTTTGCAGAAGAATAGGAAATCTCACCTCCCATAAAGAATCGTAACCATGATAAATCATCGAAACTTGTCATCATGGTTTTATCTGCTTTGCGTTCCAATCTTTGTTTAACCGTTTCACGAGTATGTTTTCTAAAGGCTCCAATCTGAACTTTAAAAACTAATCCTGTCATATCTGAAGCCATATTTGCATCATTCATAGCCATCATGTTCGTCATGGAAGTATTCGAATTAGATGCATTTTTATTCTTTGCATTTTCTTTTGCTTCAGCAATCATCTTGGGTGTATAACCGCTTGCTTCCATAGCTGCCATTTGTGCCTCTGTAAATTTTACACCAGAAGTAGATAAATCATCGTCGGCATCAACCCCAGCCATCAATGATTCATCCACATAACCTGATTCAGTTAATCGACGATTTGCAATCGCCATATCTTCCATACCACTTACACTTCTGCTTAAGAAAACATCTTGCACATAAATATTATCACTGAATTCACCAAAACGGATGTCTTCTGTATGGGGTTGAAATCCTGTAGCCTCTACACGGAAAGAGTAGGTGCCTGATCCAGGTAATTCCACTGCATAAGTACCATCGCTAGAATTCGTCATTAAATCAGCAACAATATTTTGATCACCATTTCTAGTAATGGTTAAATGAACTGTTTTTAGATCAGGTTGACCTACACAATTAAATTTTCCATTAATCGCCACTGGTAATTCTTCTGTGTTAGAATAGGACATAGCATAAACAGTAAATAATCCTGGACCCGTTTCTCTTTGGCTTGTGAAATATGCTTTTTGCTCCTGTGTGGAAGCAACAAAACAAAAATCGTCGTCAGGAGAGTTATAGGGACTACCCATGTTCTCAGGTTGTGTCCACGTTTTGGTAACTGTATTATAATAGGTCTTAAATAAATCAAATCCACCTGTTGAACTGTGTCCGCGAGAACTGAAATATAAAATACGACCATCACTATTACAGGTTGGGAATAATTCATCTTGTGAACCATTCACCATTTTGTCAATTGCTTCTGGCTTTCCCCAATTACCTTCTAAGTCTTTTTCCACTCGGAAAATATCACGACTTGCGGTTTCATCATTTGTAGCACTGTAATACATCACACGGCCGTTAGCACTTAAGAAAATAGTAGGACCATCGTCCTTACTTGCATTGGCTGATTTAATTATTTCATCAGGCATACTTAAAAGCTTTCCGTTTGGATTGTTAAAAACATATTTATTGTAGAAATCATAAGCTGCAGCTTCTGAACGCTCAGTGATGGCTGTTAATTTAGTGGTATCTAAATATTGTTTTCCATTATTGCACATTTCTATCAACTGTGGAGTTCCCCATCGACCTGCATTCTTTACACCAATAATTTTATTGAACTCAACAAACAACTGATTCGCTTCATCAAAGCGATAGGTGAAATGCATGGCACGTCCCATATAATAATAAATGTCTTCAGGGGTTTTAGGATGTTGAATGGCCATCTCCAAGTAAGGAATGGCTTCTTTCTTATCCTTACCAGCAATCAAAATACAAATGCCATAATAGTAATTGTATTTATAATTTTTGGGATTACTGCTCACGAGCTGTGCATAAAGCGGCGACGCTTTTTCGTACTGCTTTGCCAAAAAGTATTTTTCGGCTGTCTTCGCTCTTGAATTTTCTGATTGTCCTCCAGCATTGGAAACTTCCGTAGAAATACAAACCGATGTCAACATCAAGGTTAGGGCTACAACTATGTTTTTCATTTTCCGCTATATTTTTTTTGCTCCTTATATACGCCATACTAGAAGCAGCGGTTACAATTTAACTGGAAATCAATGTTTATAATTGTCCATATTCATGGCTAATCATTCAGTTGAAAATTTGATAAATGAAAAATTATAATATATAAATAACTAAATATCAGTTAGATGAAATTTTATAAATGTACAGTAGGCTTCAAAACCTTACAAAAATCAACTCGGCTTACTTCCCCCTTGAAATGCAATTTTTCCTTCATCTCCGCTCAAAAGTCTTTCAATGTTTTTTTGATGTGTGATTAATACCAAAACACAAACAAACATGGCAAAAATGTTTAAACCTGGAATCGTTTCATGGTAGATAAACATAATTGAAATCGGAAATGTTAATGCAGAAAGCATGGAGCTTAAAGAAACATAATGTGTCAATAAAATGGTGACCATAAATACACCAATGCATATCAATGCAGCGCCAATATGTACTGCACATAAAATTCCAAGCAGTGTGGCAACGCCTTTTCCTCCTCTAAAGCCTGCAAAAACGGGGAAAATATGGCCAATTAAGGCGGCTAAGCCCAAACTCAATTCTAAATTTACAAATTGTTGAGTATCGGGTAAATATTTAACAGTAAGCCAAACCAATTTAACAGCTACAAAGCCTTTTAAAACATCTAAAATTAAAACAGGCAACCCCGCTCTTTTACCTAGCACTCTAAAAGTATTAGTAGCGCCTGCATTTCCGCTGCCGTAATCTCTAACATCAACACCGTATAACAACTTTCCAATCCAGACAGCAGATGGAATAGAACCCATCATATAAGCAAGCAGCACTAGACTTAAATTTGTAAAACTTAACATAGCGTTCCAAATATATCAATTTAATGTTAAGAAGGTCGTCGGGACCTTAACGCTTTGCTAACAATTGAGTATTAATAGTTTCAAAATCAACATGTTGAATCTTGTATCTAGAAGCCATAAGCCATAAGCTAGAAGCTAGAAGGCCGCAGTACTGCAGGACATCAGCTTTATTGTCCAAGGAATTTTTTAATGAATTCTGCTTTTTTGCGATCGGTGCTCAGCATGTATTCATAAGTTGGGGTATCACCTTTCGCACTTGCCACTCTTTTTTCAGGTTTCAAATTATTGATAGCATCATTAAATTTGTTATCGGATGAAATGGATTGCATAATTCCTCTCGAATAATGAAAATACCACCAACTTGCATTGTCCGATTCTAAATAAAGATTAAATACATCATTTCCTCTTTTTCTTTGGATTTCAAAATATCCTTTTACTTGTCGACTAATCGCATCCTTACCTATAAATCCAATGCCGATAGGTCCACTGGAACGATAGGCTTGCGCTTGCATGTCCCAATACATTTTCACATCCGATAAGAAAATAGTTTGTTGCAGTTCTTGTGGTATTTTTTTAGGCGCACCATACAAACTGTACTCGGAGATCATCTTATCCGCTTTTTCAATACCCACTAATTCTTTCATTCCTCGCACCCATGTGGTTCGAGTATCATCGGTTGGCTTAAGGGTTGGATTTCCGGTGATGAGTTCTGACATGCTTTTTAATGCATCATTATTAAACATGAAATCGAGTCCGATTAAAACATCAAAATTAGTGCTGTCATTATTGGTGTTGTTTTTTACATTTCCAATAACGGTCATGATGAATTGTCCAAACGCGGAGGCAAGATTCAATCGTCCTTCACCATACACCATGCAATTTGCATCATTCAACATGACCATATTCCCAGGAGCATCAGGGGATATAATTTTTTCTGCTGATGCCACTTTATAAACCTTAGCTTTATTATCGTAACTCAACACACCCGCTGCAGCTATCAAATCCACATCGGTACTACGCTGTTTTGGGGATATGAAAGATGCGTAAAATCCAGTACTATCACTTGAATGAGAAATAGCTAAAGACAATTTTTCTCCATTCTCATTTTTAGGTTCGTTGATGGGAATGGTAACCCCTTTTGGATCAATATCACTTATAAAGCTAAACCAATTTGCAGGCAACTTCTCTTCACATAAGTGATTCACTTTTGCAAATCCATCAAAATTTAACAGCGGATTAGCAGCGGCAATATAAACTCCACCTTTGTATTGAATATTACTACTCAACATAAACTGAGCACTGTCAGGAATTACTCCATTGGCATAGGTTTGTAATGAAGTATCAATTCCAATTCGCTCCAAGGCTATAAGATGTTTGGCTCCTGCAGGATCGGTATATGCATACTTACCAGTAGCTTCGTATTTTTTACGTCCTAATACATTTACTA
>CAIXTT010000409.1 GCA_903922455.1 uncultured Bacteroidota bacterium
ATTGATGATTTACGAAGGAAGAAAATACAAAGTTTATAGAGGGATGGGTTCCATCGAAGCCATGAAAGAAGGATCGAAAGACAGATACTTTCAGGATGCAGAAGATGACATCAAAAAGTTAGTTCCAGAAGGTATTGTTGGCCGGGTTCCATACAAAGGTGGCGTTGCCGATGAGGTGTACCAAATGGTGGGTGGATTAAAAGCATCGATGGGCTATTGCGGAGCTAAAAATGTAACGAAACTGCAGGATGCAAAATTCATACGTATAACGTCGTCGGGTATCCGTGAAAGCCATCCGCATGATGTGACTGTGGTTCGCGACGCACCAAATTATTCGAGATAAATTCCATCTAACATTGCTTTAAAAAAAGAAGGAAATCCATCTTTTTAAACTTACTATTTTAATGAAGAATCATTATTAAAGCAGACTTTCTACCATTTTGTGGTGGTTAAAATCTCCTTTCCTTTTTTATATTCACACTCAACGAGAGCTTTCCAGAAAGCTTATTCGCTTAATTAGTTACAAACATTGTAAGGACAGGAGCAGGTTTTTCACCATTTTTTCATTGGAAAGATGGGCAAACAGTCTCGAAAAGAGGAGAGAATTATTACATTTGCCTCCCTATAAATTAGGTGAATTATGACAAAAGCAATTCTTTACTCTCTTCTTCTCTCTGTAGCTGTTGTTTCACAGGTACCAGCACAAACCAAGAAATCGGCACCTACAAAGGCAATTTCTTCTCCGGTAAAAGCTTCTAAACCAACGAGCACATCGCTAGTGACGACCGACCCTATCCTCATGGTAGTGGCGGGAGAAAATGTACCAAAATCGGAGTTTGATCGCGTATTCCGTAAAAACAACAAGGATTCGGTATTTACTGAAGCATCTGTAAGAGAATATCTCGACTTATACATCAATTACAAATTGAAAGTAAAAGAAGCAGAATCCATAAAAATGGACACGAGCGAGACTTTCAAAAATGAACTTTCAGGCTACAATAAACAATTAGCGCAGCCTTATCTCACGGATAAAGATGTGAGTGAAAACCTAATTCAAGAAGCTTACGAGCGTTTAGGAAAAGACGTAAAAGCAAGTCATGTTCTATTAAAAGTTAATCCAGATGCTCTTCCAAAAGATACCGTTCTTGCCTACAATCGCATTCTAAAAATTCGTGATATGATTATGAAAGGAGCTGATTTTGGCAAAGTAGCACGCGATTCAAGTGAAGATCCATCTGCAAAAGAAAACAATGGAGAATTAGGATATTTTACTGGAATGCAGATGGTATATCCTTTTGAAACCGTTGCATTCAATACAAAACCAGGAACGGTTTCCATGCCAGTTCGCACCCGCTTTGGTTATCACATTATTAAAGTTTTAGATATTCGTCCAGCTCAAGGAGAAATTCAAACGGCTCATATTATGATTCGTATTCCAAAAGATGCGAATGATAGTTTAGTGAAAGCATCTGAACTCAGAATGAACGAAGTAGTTCAAGCATTGAAAAATGGTATGGCTTGGGATTCTGCTGTAACGATGTATAGCGAAGACAAAGGATCTGTA
>CAIXTT010000410.1 GCA_903922455.1 uncultured Bacteroidota bacterium
GAAGAAGGCGTGACTCAGGTAGGGGATATGGACGAATACTCCTACGGAAAGTTCGCTTGGATCATGGACCCCGACGGAAACAAAATTGAACTCTGGGAACCTGTAGATGAGGGGTTTTAAGAGCGATGCTCGATACTCGATACTCGATGATAGATGCTCGATGCTCGATACTTGATGCTCGATACTTGATGCTCGATACTCGATGCTCGATGTTTGATGCTTGATGCTTGACGCTTGATGCTCGAAGCAGCTAGAAGACAACTTGAAGCTAGAAGCTTAAAGAAGCTGCTCTTTATACAGCGCAATTGTCTCCTTTAACCCCATATAAAGCGCATCACTCATCAAGGCATGGCCAATACTTACTTCCAAGAGGTTAGGAACCATCCTGTTGAAATATGCAAGGTTTTGGAGGTTTAGGTCGTGTCCGGCGTTGATGCCCAGGCCAACTTCACTTGCTTTTTGAGCGGCTTCAATATATGAACGTACAGCTTCAGATGGATCTTCGGCAAAACCACTGGCATAGGTTTCGGTGTATAATTCGATTCTATCTGTGCCAGTATGACATGCTGCTTCCACCATCATCGGACTTGGATCTACAAATAAACTGACTCTGCAATGGATGGATTTGAAATAGGAAACAACATCTTTCAAGAAAGAAGCATTTGCAATCATATCCCACCCTGCATTACTCGTTAACACACCGGGAGGGTCGGGAACTAAAGTTACTTGCTCCGGGCGAACATCATCCACCAACTTCATAAAATCCATAGAAGGATAGCCTTCAATGTTATACTCTGTTGTTATCACCTTTTTCAGGTCGTAAACATCCTTGTAACGAATATGTCTTTCATCCGGACGAGGGTGAATCGTAATCCCATCGGCACCAAAATTCTGAATATCAATGGCAGCCTTTATCAAATCAGGCATATTGCCTCCTCTGGCATTTCGCAGAGTTGCGATTTTGTTAATATTTACACTGAGCTTCGTCACGACCCTGCAAGATTAAGAAGTTCTAAGCAAATTCTGTAGTTTCGGCACGGTCTTTTGTAATGGATGAACTAAACTCCTCTATATTTTGTTTATTCATCCAGATGGGTACATAAAACGAAAATAAAATGAAAGATCTTCTTATGTTTGCGCCGAACTTGAAAGACACAGAAACCGTTACATCAGAAAACTTAAGCATGTTCGCTGCTCGATTAATATCTGATAATGTACCTCCACTAAAACCTGGCGATTCTTGTAAGCGCGCGGTAACTTGGATGGAAGAGCTAAGAGTCAACGCTTTACCTGTAATCAAAGGCCGTGAATATTTAGGCTTAGTTTATAAATTGGATGTAAATAATCCTGCTTTTGCCAACCTTAGCCTCGAAGACGCCAAAATTAAGTATCATAAAGTTTTCGTTTATGATAATCAACACGTTTACGATTTAACAAAAGTAGCTTCTCTCCACAAATTAGATCTTGTTCCGGTACTAACTACAGAGAATGATTATCTAGGTTTGGTGACGGTAAACGACCTAGTTTCCTATTTCGCCGCTAGCCAATCAGTTTATACTCCTGGTGGAATTATCGTCATTGAATTGGCTTTATCCGATTATTCAATGTCGCATATTGCACAAATTGTTGAGTCGGACGGTGCCCATATTCTAAGCGCCAACGTGACTACTGCTCACGATCCTTCAAAAATTGAATTAACCTTGAAAGTTGATAAAGTTGATTTAAGCCGTATGTTAGCTGCCTTTTATCGTCTCGATTATCATATTGTAGCTTCCTACCATCAAAGCGAACATTCCGAAGATTTAAAAAATCGATTCGAGTCGCTGATGAATTATCTTAATATCTAAGTGGATACTTTTTCGATCAGGTAAGCATCGGAACTGTTTAAATCATTTTCTTCGTGACAATGAAACTAAGGATTCTCTTGCTCTTACTGCTGATGTATGTTCCGCATCTCCATGCACAAGTTTTAAGCGATAGTCTCAAGGTACAAACCTCCATCATTGATCAAATTATTATTACGGGAAATAAAAAGACCCGTGCTTATATTGTTCAGCGCGAACTTACCTTTCATAAAGGCGATACATTAGCTCCCTTTATTCTTGAATCGGCGATTGAACGCACCCGACAAAATCTAATGAATACTGCGCTCTTCAATTTTGTGGAGATTCGATATTTTCAAGGATTAGGAAATACGGTTGTTGTACATATTAATCTTATTGAAAGATGGTATCTCTGGCCCTCTCCTGTTTTTGAAATTGCCGATCGAAATATTAGTGAATGGTGGCAAACCAAAGATTTTAGTCGAACGAATTACGGAATGTTTTTGCGACAAGAAAATTTAACTGGAAGAGATGATATTGCACAATTGCAAATGCTATTTGGTTACACAAAGCGTTTTGGTGTTTTTTATACGATTCCCTACATCAACAAAAAATTAAATGTGGGTCTTAGTGCTGGTTTTTATGTGACCAGTGTAAAAGAAGTTGCATACAATACACTCAACAATAAAATTCAATTCTACAAAGATCCCGATCGTTTTGTAAGAGAGGAAATGCAAGCTTATGTTCGGTTAACTAAGCGACAAGGTTTATATGATTATTATAATACAACACTTGATTACCGTATTTCATCCGTTGAAGATACCATTCTAAAATTGAACGATAAATATTTTGTTGATGGGTCAACAAAACAACAGCATTTAGCCATATCGTGGAGCTATCGTCACGACACACGCGATTACCAACCTTATGCATTAAATGGATATTTATACGAGTTAGAAGTAAGCAAAGTGGGATTGAAATTTCTAAAAAACGAACCTGACTTAATTGCTATCTCGATGGGTGTTCGAAAATATTTACCCTTGTCAAAAAGATGGTTTACTTCTATCGCACTCAAAGGTAGAATCATGCAACGCGAAGGCGGACCGTTTTTTAATCAACGTGCTTTAGGTTATGGATTTGATTACATCAGAGGATATGATTTGTATGTACTCAACGGACAAGACTTCGCACTTTTTCGCTCGAATCTCAAATACAATTTGATTCCTGTAAAAACGTATCAGTTCTCTTTTTTAAAATCCGAAAAATTTAAAAAGTTTCCCATCTCCGCTTACCTAAATGCTTTTTTTGATGCAGGATACGTTAGCGACAAACAATTTGGGTACAGAAATTCTTTAAGCAATGAATGGCAGATGGGCTATGGACTCTGTTTAGATTTCATCACGTATTACGATATCGTTCTGCGCTTTGAATATGCACTCAATAAAATTGGCGATACCGGTTTGTATTTTAGAGTGGGTGCGGTGTTTTAGATAGACCTTAGAATATACTATCAAGTAAAATAAAACTTCAGAAGTTCTCATAAATCAGTTTCCTACTATACCTTTTTCAACAATTTTCCATTTTCAAATTTTCAAATTTTCAAATTCTTTTCAGAAATAGAAAAATCCTACCTATTTTCGTATCAATGAAGATCGCATTGTATGCTCGCCAAGTCGACACCGAAAATTTTCCGTTAATTCGAGAATTATTGAAGGAATTACAAAGGCATCAGTGTGAACTTTATATTTATCAACCTTTTTTGCATCGAATTAAACCTTTGGGAAGCGATATTCCACCCAACACCCCTTTTAATTCGGGTTCTGAAATAAGAGGACAAATTGACTTTTTATTAAGCTTAGGGGGAGATGGGACTATTTTGGATACGTTAACCTTGGTTCAAGACAGTAATATTCCGGTGATGGGAATCAACTTAGGACGATTAGGCTTTTTAACGGGTGTGGGTACGGAAGATATTTCGGGCGCACTCGAAGCGCTGATGAAAGGACATTATACCATCGATAAAAGAAGTTTATTGCGATTAGAATCCAACCGAAATTTATTTGGCGGAGTGAATTATGCGCTCAACGAATTGACTATCCACAAAAAGGACAGTTCGAGCATGATTACCATCAACACTTACCTCAATGGTGAATACTTAAATTCATATTGGGCAGATGGGCTCATCATCGCTACTCCAACTGGCTCCACTGGATATTCCTTAAGTTGCGGTGGACCCATTGTCGCGCCTTA
>CAIXTT010000411.1 GCA_903922455.1 uncultured Bacteroidota bacterium
CTCGTCGCAGATTCAGGTTCTACAAAAGCAGATTGGTTGCTATTTGACGGTGAAAAAATAACTGGTCCTATTCACACGATGGGATTTAATCCGTTTTTTCACTCGAGCGAATTTGTGTTGGAAAGTTTGATGAAGTCGGAGGAGATGTTAGCCGTTCGTGATCAAATAACGAGTGTGAAATTTTTTGGTGCAGGTTGTTCTAGTGATGATCGAAATGAAATTATTGCTTCTGGACTCAGAAACTTTTTTACAAAGGCCGATGTGTTGGTTGAACACGATTTGTTAGCCTGCGCTGTTGCCACATGTGGAAAAACAAAAGGCATCGCATGCATCATCGGCACAGGAAGTAATTCTTGTTATTTTGATGGAGCAGAAGTACACGAAAGAAATTATGGCTTAGGTTATATTTTGGGGGACGAAGGAAGTGGTTCGTATTTCGGAAAAAAATTGCTGACCTATTATTTGTACGAACGCCTTCCAGCCGATTTACAACAAGATTTTAAGGAGACATACCAACTCAGCAAGAATGATATTATCGATAAAGTGTATAAAGAACCGAATCCGAATGTGTGGCTAGCTTCCTTTTCACGCTTTTTAACAAAACATCATGAGCATCCTTACATCAAGGAAATGATTTTACAAGGCATGCGCGAATTTTGTAATTTGTATGTCTGCGATTTCCCTACTTACAACACCGAAAAAGTACATTTCGTGGGATCTGTAGCATTTATTTTTTCTGCTGAATTACATCAAGTAGCTGCAGAATTAGGATTCACGATTGGTAAAATTATTAAGCAGCCCATCGACGATTTGATGCAGCATTTTGTGGCACTCGAAAAACAGAAATAATATTATTTTAATTTGACGCCTTCACCAACAAAAGGTGTTGCATTGCCACCGTTGCGGATAATGTCACGAATGATGGTGGATGATACCGGTGAGTATTGCGGCGATGCTAACATGAATGTTGTTTCAATGCCGTTGTCTAAGTAGTGATTCATCTGTGCAATCGCTCTCTCAAATTCGAAATCGGCAGACGTGCGTAAACCTCTTAAAATAAATCGAGCTTGAATTTTCTTGCAAAAATCAATCGTCAAGCCACTGTAGGACATCACCTCAACTTGATCGTATTCGGTAAAACTATCTTTGATCCATTGCACTCGATCTTGCAATGGAAACATGTATTTCTTAGAGGTGTTTTCGCCTACACCAATTATAATTTTGTCAAATAAATTTAAGGAACGTGTAATAACATCTACATGTCCAATGGTAATGGGATCAAAACTGCCCGGGAAGAGTGCGATTTTTGACATAGTTTTTATTTTATTCGGTGGAGATGGATTCAATGGATGTAGTAGACGCTAATGGCTGGAAGAATGAAAAGCTAACATTCCCGTATTTACGAGTATCTACATACCCTTCAATAGCTACTAAACTGTTTTTGCTGGCGTGTTCAATGATGAGCACACCGCCTTTGTTTAAGATATCTCCGTTGGATACGATGCTACATAATTCTTCAGCAGGCGTTTCTTCAAAGGGAGCATCAGCCAGGATGATATCGAATTTGCCCGGTTGATTTCGTAACCACTTTAACGCATCCGATTGTATGGCTTTAGCACTTCTGCTGGGATCGAGTTGCTCAAAACTTTGTTTAATGAATCTAATGCAAGCAGGATCTTTGTCGATGGCGATAACGTTGATGCAGCCCCGCGAAATGAATTCGTAGCTCAAACTTCCAGTGCCAGCGTATAAATCAACTACGGCTAATTTTTTTAGATTGAATCGATGCGAAAGAATATTGAATAATCCCGATTTTGCATAATCCGTAGTAGGACGTACCACTAAATCTTTGGGCACATTTAATTGTTTACCCCGATGGGTTCCGCTTATGATACGCACAATTCTTGGATAAATAAAGGATAATACTGTTGAGAAGAATATCTTTCGATGCCGTAGCTATAAGTAACTCCATTAGACTTTTCTCCCATCGTAATATTTCGAATGTATTTACGAGCAAGCATCCAGTGACTCGAGATCTTTTCTATCTCTCCATAGCAACGCACCGCAACCTGATCTGGATTGAGCTGCAATTGCTCCATGGTGAAGAGGAGGTAGTACATGATGTCTTCGCTCGAGTGAAAACGATAACTGTTGTACAACTTCAAATCACTGCCATGTGTAATTACCACATCGAAATATTGATTGCGAATTAAAACAGAAACCGTGGCTTCCGATTGCAATTTGTTCAGTCGAATTTGACTTTCAATAAAAGCACTTCCTGCATGAAAGAGCGATGCATTTTTAAAACGATTCCCAGTCTCCTCTAATAATGCTGCTGGAACTCCATAAATGATATGTGCATTCGCCGAGGAAATCGCATCGGCATAAACATCTTGATCTTTACCTACATTACAGGTGAGTCCAAGAATTTCTTTAAGATGGTTTTTAGAGAAAAGAGGATTAGGCACCAAGCTCTGTTGTTGCGAATAAACCGACAATACAATTTTATCAGGATTCAACTCTTTTAATATAACATCTTCCTCCAAAATGCGATTGAAGAAACCAGGCGTATAATCTTCTTCAGTATCTTGATCGTTCACCATTTGATAATCTCTCAGCACCACTGCCTTTTGTCGATCTTGATCAATCACTCCATAAAAAAATCGACCTTTTTCCGCTACCATCAACAGCAATGCATTTTTCACCATGCCTTGAGAATAGCTCTCATCGGTCACCTGATTTTTCAGATTGATGCCTATTTCACTTTGAACCATAGGGCAAAAATAACGAATCTTGCCCTTATCGGCTTCGATTTTTGGCCTTGATAACTATTGAGTTGGCATCCCACTATAATTTGACTTACTACCTTATAATCATTCACTTATAAATTCCATCAACCCTAAAGCCTAAATTTCCGATCTTCACCCAAAGAATCTTTCC
>CAIXTT010000412.1 GCA_903922455.1 uncultured Bacteroidota bacterium
CAATAGCAATGTCCTCAACAGCAATATGTTTTATATCTCTCAACATAATCTCTAATTCATTTTAACGTTTCCATTTCACAGTTGTTGCAAAGATAATGTCAAATCCATCCAATTTAAAGATTAAAATTTACATTTATTTTGCATTAAAAATGGAAGCTTCGATTTAGATGATAAAATAAGCGCTAAAACATTTATGGAGCACATAATTTCAAAGCTCCTCGAACATAAATGGGTAAATCGATAAGAGATTTGTCAGCCGCTTGATTTCGATGATGTCCCAATCGAACCATAATGATATCTTTGGATGGAATCACAACTATATATTGCCCCAAAATACCTCGACAATAAAAGATCTTTTCTCCATCTACTTCTGAAATCCACCATTGGTAGCCGTATTCTTTATTCCGTTTTCCATTGTCTAATAACGGTGCTGGCATAACGCTTTCCATCACGAAGGAAGAATCTATTAATTGTTGCCCTTGCCAATTTCCCAAATGCAAATACAAACCCCCTAACTTTGCGAAATCTCGTGCATTGGAATAAATACAACAGGAAGCTTTTTCCATTCCTTCTTTTTTGTCGATGGTCCACTCAGCAGCATGCTCAGCACCCAAAGGCTTCCATAATTTTTCCGAAGCGTACTCCGATAAATTTTTTCCAGTTGCACGCATTAGTACCATGGCCAACAATTGCGTTGCGCCGCCTTGATAATAATAATTCACACCGGGAGTATCCACCACTTCCAATCGATTCATCAATCCTGTCAAATCTTTTCCGTAATACGCTTCGGTTGTTACACTAAATAAGCTTGCATACGCTTCGTCCCAACTCAACGCTGCCGACATGGTAATTAAATTCCGCAGCGTTAATGTTCCTTTGCTATTGTTTGCATATTCAGGAATAAATTCTCCCACTGTTTGATTGAGACTTTTAATTTTACCTTCTTTCAATGCCACGCCGGTGAGCATTCCAATTACACTCTTCGACATTGAAAAAGAATTTGACAAAGAGGAATCACTGTACCCATCCCAATACGCTTCGTAAACTAATGAATCATGATGGATCACCAAATACGCAACACTGCGTTCACGATTCAATTCATTAGCCGTGTTCGTATCCAACGTTTGCTTATTATAGGTTGAAGCTAAAGGCCAAGGTTGAGCAATACCCGCTTCTACCTTGCGCTGAATAAAAATATCATTATCGTCAATATCGACAAAGTTGTAGACGAGTGCTTTAAATACCCATGCTTTACCACTTGTAAGGATCAAACAACAGGCTAACAACAGGATAACACCAACAATTTGAAATATACGTTTGATTACTTTTTTCACTTTATTGATTTTAGAACTACTTAGAAATACTTACTTAAGAGTAAACAATACAATTCACAATGCTATCTTTTACTTTACAAATTTACGAGACGCTGATTTATCGCCCATTTTCAAGCGGATGAAATAATTTCCGTTGATCCACCCATCGGTAGGAATTTTTACTTCATTCACTGGTGGTAAAAAAATGTTGCGGTACACTTCTTTACCTAAAACATCAAAAACACAGACTTCCATTTTCTCTTGTCCTATTGTTGTGCCACGTAGCGACAATTCACTTCCAACTGGATTTGGATATACAAAAAAATCAAACTCATTTTCATTTTCAGATAAGCCTGTAAAGGTAGCATGCAAATTGATATTATCAATATACATCACCTGACCAAAGTATCCTAAATTTTCAAAAGAAAATAACACTTCAATATTCCCTGTAAATGCTGATACATCAATCGTATCTTTTCTCCATTGAGAGGCAGAAGGAACAAAAGCAACCGTATTGTTTGGAGGTGCTGTCGACAAATCTACTCCCCCTTTAAAATAGAGCGAAGTAAACGTTACACCGCAATCGGTAGAGGCTAGCACTTGCAATGAATCACTGTATTGCCCACCATAAGGAGTATACGCCACATCAAAAATCAATTTTGCATTTTGCACATTTGACAAATCATATTTAGCTGTCCAAACGGCATCATGCGCTCCGCCCGCATCATAATCGTAGTTATTAAAAGACATACTATAGTTACTTGCTCCAAAACCACCCACACTGCTTGATATCCCCCAATTACTTGCAACAAGTCCTATTCCTTGTAGCTTCCAATTCTCATCAAAATTTCCATCTTCAAAATCTTCCTGCATGGGCAACAGACCATTATTTATGGTCCGAACAAAATTTGTTTTGGTAATGGTATCACTTATTCCATTGTCTGTTACAATTAAAGTCACATCAAAACTTCCACCTGTTGTGTACACTACGGTAGGATACATCGTCGTAGAGTTCGTAGGATTGGCTCCTGGAAAACTCCATTCATAGGTAGCTGAAGAGGAGGACACACTATGAGGTACAAAACGAATCGTATCACCAGGACAATAAAAAGTTTCGAAGTTAGCAGAGAAATCAGCAATTACATTTGAAGTTTCATACAATTGATTTTCCCAAATTCCAAGATGCCAAGTAGCTAAACGTAATTTATTATCGCGATAGAATGGCACTAAGCGTAACGGATAAGATATGGCCGGCAAATTTGTTCCGACTATTTGCCAATCACTCAAGGAATTATTTCTATAAAAAACTGGTCCGTGATAAGTACCAAGATAAACACCACCATCTGTTCCAAATTGATGACACATCGATTCCACTTCAAATCCATTTAGTGTGGCAGTGGTTTTATTTATCCAGCTTGCACCGCTGTTAATCGTATGATAAACTTTATTACCATTTGACCCTTTCGGAAAACAGATCCACAATTCATCTGCATCCGTGCCGCTCAATGAAAAAATCAATTCGCGTTGATTTTGAGGAAGCGCAATTTGTGTCCAGGTTAATCCTCTATCTGTTGTCTTCCAAATTTTACTACTATTACCAATCACCTGTTGTGCATACAACACATTTTTATTCGCACGACTTTGCTCGAACCAATATACTTTATCGTTTGCAATTGAACCAAAGGAAAACAACTCGGTAAATGAACTTCCACCATTCGTGCTTTTGTAAATTTTATTTTCTTTTCCTAAATAACAAACATTCCAGTAATCCCAATCCCATGCCATTCTGGAGCTGGAATTATCCACATAACTTTCATTCGGTTCTGTATTGATTGGAAAACGACCGGCTACTCCATTCAACGTATCTGCTAAAACAACACCATCAATATCGCTATAGTACGTTTTCTTTTCATTACTATAATTTACATATCCAGTAGCTGCTTCACCACCGCCCAACTGTTGAAATTCTCCTTGAGGATATCCATCTCTGCGTGCAGCATTCCCATTATGATATCGACCACCCACCATAATGTCATCATTCCAACCTTGATCAAAACCCCAAAACGCACTTCCATAAATACCATTTGTGCGTGATTCGTGAGTCGTCACAAAATCGATTGAATAATTAATACCGCCATCACATGCCCACCAAAATTCTTCAGTAGTGGGAGATGTTTTATAAATTTTAAACTCTTGATTGTCGGGATGAATTTGCGGTATATTTCCAATGTATCCACCTACAGGTTGAAAAGTAGCACCTGCATCATTACTTCGCCACATACTAAGTCCACCCACAATTATTTTATCGGCATCCAAATGAGATGCAATTAATGCTGTGTTGTAATAAATCTGATTATAGGTGTTGTTATCGCCATTAAACGACATCATATTAGGATGCGTCGATTGATTATAAGGCGCGCCGATGACTCCATGTGGATGACTCCATGATTCCCCACCATCATCACTTTTGTAAATACCAATTTGTCCGTTTAACTGTAGCTGTGCGGTTGATTGACTTTGTCCAACCAACAATACATACACTCTGTTTGGGTCCGCTTCAGTAATCGTTATACGACCACCATAAGATTGAACTAACCCTGCATCGATTGGAGGAACGCTAAACCAACCCGTAGGTTTAATGGCAAATGTAGCACCACTATCGAGTGATTTATAGAAATAAGAAATCTTAGTGGTGGCATCATAACGCAATGCATAAATCACACTTGCATCGCCGGGCTTTGTGGCTACCGATTGGCACTCGCCTGTAAAAATAGTGGCCCATGTACTTCCTCCATCCTGCGATCGCTTTAAACCATATTCAGTGGCAGCATAAACCATTTGACTATTTGCAGGATTATGTAAAAATTGCCAAACGGAAGAATTGCTCAATGTTGCAAGAGGAGCGCTCCAAGTTGCACCGCCATCCAGAGTGCGATACGATTCTCGATCCGCATTCACCAAGACGTCGTTCTCATCCGTTGTATTTACAGCAATCGCACTTACCGTTGTCATATCTTCATTCCTTGAAATAAAATTCCAAGACATTCCTTTGTTAGTGCTTTTATAAACCCCACCATTTTCTCCTCCACAATACAAAGTCGTTGGATTACTAAAACTTTGATCTATACAATACACA
>CAIXTT010000413.1 GCA_903922455.1 uncultured Bacteroidota bacterium
CTTTTGAAATTGATTTTTTTTCAAATGATTAATTAAAACCACTTCGCTTCCCGCAATTTTGTAGTAAACATGACCCCATCGGGGTCACACAATTATTCGGGAACAAACGGCGATGTGCAACCCCTCTGGGGTTGGGTTAATGATTTTATTCGCTTCGCTAATGAAGTTGAACCCCTCTGGGGTTCTTTTGAAATTGATTTTTTTCAAATGATTAATTAAAACCACTTCGCGTCCCGCAATTTTGTAGTAAACATGACCCCATCGGGGTCACACAATTATTCGGGAACAAACGGCGATGTGCAAATTTTCAACATCTGTCTCCCAGAATTGCGGGATCGAACCTCCAAAATCTAACAACTAACAACTACTTCCCGCTACGTTGCAATACTGTTTTGATCGTGTAAAAAAGGATTTTAAAATCCAATGATAATGACATATTTTCGATGTAAATAATATCGTATTTCAAACGATGAATCATCTCCTCCACGTTTTCTGCATAGCCATACTTCACTTGTCCCCAACTGGTGATGCCTGGACGTACTTTGTGTAGATGACGGTAATGAGGCGCGCGCTGCATAATTTGGTCGATGAAGAATTGTCGCTCAGGGCGGGGTCCTACGAGTGACATATCGCCGATGAGGACGTTATAAAACTGAGGGATTTCATCGAGACGAATACCGCGCATAAACTTTCCAAAAGGCGTAATGCGATTGTCGTTATCGCTGGATAACATTGGCGTTCCTTTTTCGGCACCAACAAACATCGAACGAAACTTGTAAATGGTAAATGGATTCCCATGCAATCCAATGCGCTCTTGTATGAAGAAGATAGGTCCGCGAGAGGAAACTTTGATGATTATAGCAGTGAGCACATACGCAGGACTCAATAACATCAAAAAGAAAATAGAAACTAGAATATCTAAAATTCGTTTCATCGACTGCTGCCAAACGGGCATCAAAGAGGGATTGATGATGATCAATGGTGATCCAAAAATGGATGTCATCTTTACAGTACCCGCAAGGATATCGTACATGTCGGGAATGATTTTGATGATGACATCTTTATCCTCTAATTCGTTGATGATTCTTCCGATAAAATCATGCTCGGATGATTCGATCGCAATGATGACTTCCTCAATTTTATTGGCGTCGATTATTTGAGTGAGGTCTTCAATGCCTCCAAGATGTGGGAGTTGGTCGCCGAAGTACTTTCCATTGTTATGATCAACATGAATAAAGCCGATGAACTTATATCCTAAACTTAACTTTTCCGCTTCATATTCTTTGAACAAATTTACAGCGCGCTCGCTGCTTCCAATGATGAGGGTGGGGAAACCAATTTCTCGTTTCTTGATTTTTCGCGCCGTATGGGTGGTGATGAAAAATCGAACGAAGGAAGTGATTCCAAACTGTAGCGAAAAGAGAACAAAAAAGATGTTATAATAACTTTTATATGAGACGATCACATCATCTAACAAGAGCGAAAAAAAGATTAGCAAGACACCAATTAATGAAACATACAACGTTTGACCAAATTCTTTCAGCCTCGACTTTCTATAAATATCATTATAATTACCTACTAAAGCATAAATCCCTACCCAAGCAATGGGCAAAACCGTAATTCCTAAATAAAAATTTTTATCGGGTTGGAAGGGTAAATGTGCGCCATACAGTGCCGATTCAATTCCAATTTTTCGGTAATAATAAAACAGTGCCCAAGCAAACATAGCCGACAATAAATCGGCAATGACATACTTTATAATTTGCCTAGGCTTATTCATTAATTAGAAATCAACTTCAAATTATCAAGATAGACATTACCTTCTGTTAAAGTGGAAGGCAGGGCAACTCGGAAATATACTTTAAACTTAAATGCATCGGAATTAAAATTTACATAAGGACCAAGTCGGATATATATTTTATTCCAATCCGATTTCGGATTCAACTGTATAATGGGAATTCGTTTTTCGCCATTATTCGTCACTCCAATTAATCCCATAATAAATGGCTGCGAACATTTGTAATCCATTTCAAGGTAAACATCTCTTCCAACAGGTAAAATATATCCATCGCCAATGGATCTACATTCAATAAAATTAAAGGCAGTCGTTACTTGCATTTTCAAACTTCTTTTTCCTTCAAACACCTCTACGGAGTCGGGAAATATTTCAGCCAAGCTAAAACCTGTGGTGTCTAAGCTAATTCCACCGCCGCTGGTATCTTTTTCAAAATCTTCGTTCCAGATGTATTGAATTGCTGGAAAATATGTAACCGAAAAAGTATCTACTACCGTCACTTTGCCGGGAAGGAGATCCAATTCCACCTCATGAAATTTGTAGAGATTGTAAAATTCGTTAGTCGATGCAATGCCGTTTGCCTTGATGCCGGCTCCAAAAGTGATTTTATGTTTTCCTTCTAACAAGATAGGAATGCGTGCTGGTAATTCAAAAGTTCCTATATAAGATCCACCTGCATACACCCAAACATCAGTGATTTTACTAGATGCCGTTCCTTGCGTTGTATAATTGGAAGTGGTGGTAATACCTTGCACTTCAATATAAGCTGGAATGGGTTCGTCGGGGTTTATTAAATTACAACTCGACCATCCGCCAGCAATACCAATAAACAGAAGGTTGAGCAATATGCTTTTCAATCGAATCATAGGACTAACGTGTTAGGATTACCAATTACAAAACCATGGAAGGCAACATTTTTAGTTTATCAGCAATCTGATGCGCAATGTTTAACGCAGCGAAGCCATCTTCAATATCAACTAAAGGTAATTTATCCTCATTAATCGCATTCGCAAACGAAAGCAGCTCTTCCTGAATGGCATTACTTTCATCCACCTTAGGGTTCTCAAAGTAGATTTGCTTAGTAGGCTTGCCTTCACCCAGCTCTAACAAAACGGCTAATGGATCAGGATCACCTTCTACTTCTTTGAGTCGAACTACTTCGGTAGAACGCTTGAAAAAATCGACAGAGATATAAGCATCGCGCTGGAAGAAACGACTCTTGCGCATATTTTTTAGAGAAATCCGACTCGCCGTAAGATTCGCGACACAGCCATTATCAAATTCAATGCGCGCATTGGCAATATCGGGCGTATCACTCACCACAGCTACTCCTGAAGTACTAATTTTCTTTACGGTTGATTTCACCACCGACAAAACAATATCGATATCGTGAATCATCAAATCTAACACGACAGAAACATCGGTCCCACGAGGATTAAACTGAGCTAAACGATGGGTCTCGATAAACAAAGGTTGATTCAAATAAGGGAGTGCAGCTTTAAAGGCGGGATTAAATCGCTCAACGTGTCCCACCTGCACTTTCATCGAAGCTTCTTTTGCCAACTGGATAAGATCCTTTGCTTCCTGCATCGTATTCGCCAAGGGCTTTTCGATAAACACATGCTTCGAGGCACGCAAGGCCTTACTCGCACATTCGAAATGGTAGAGGGTGGGAGTAACTACATCCACCACATCTACCGCATGGATTAATTCGTCCATGGAGGCATACGATTTCGCGCCGAATTCAGCTTCCACTTTGGCAGCCGTTTCTGGATTCTGGTCATAAAAACCCACCAGTTGATATACCTGTGGTAAACTTTGAATTTGCTTAATGTGGATCTTTCCTAGATGCCCTGCACCTAAAACACCTATCTTCAACATGCTGGAAATTTTCTGCAAAATTATTCCTTTTTATCGAGTGAACTGTTGAAAAACAGAGAGGAATTTATTGTTCATGTAAAATAAATGCTGCTTAACCTTATTATTTTTGCTGCAGATGGGACAAGATACGTTTAGACACCAAGGCTTGAGAAGGCAATTGGTTTTACAGTTGAAGGAAAAAGGAATTAACAATGAGTTAGTTATAGAAAGTATTGGAAAAATTCCGAGGCATTTATTCATGGATAATGCCTTTTTAGAATTCGCTTATCAAGACAAAGCTTTTCCCATAGCTTGTGGACAAACTATTTCACAACCGTACACTGTCGCCTATCAAACGCAGCTTTTAGATCCTAAAAAAGGGGAGAAAGTGCTGGAAATTGGTACGGGGAGTGGTTACCAAACGGC
>CAIXTT010000414.1 GCA_903922455.1 uncultured Bacteroidota bacterium
GATTCGGCGGAGTTGGCGAATATTCTGCAACAACAACAAACAAGCAATGCACCCAATACAGCCATTGATCCCAATGATGAAGATGCTGTTTTTGTATCGGTGGTATTGAAGGATACCGAAGATGTTTGGGAGAAAATTTTTCGCGAGCAGTTTGGAAAGGAATATCGTAAACCTACTTTAGTGTTGTTTGATGGTGCGGTGGAATCGGCTTGCGGATTTCAACAATCAGCAACCGGACCATTTTATTGTCCCACCGACGAAAAATTATACATCGATCTTTCTTTTTATCGCTTGTTGAAAGAGCGCTTCAACGCACCCGGCGATTTTGCCATGGCCTATGTGGTAGCGCATGAAGTGGGACATCATGTGCAACATTTATTAGGTACATCCGATCAAGTCCATCAACAGCGACAACAACTCAGCGAAAAAGATGGAAACAAACTTTCGGTGATGCTCGAATTGCAAGCTGATTTTTATGCAGGTCTATGGGCGCACCATGCCGATGCGATGAAAGGAATTTTAGAACCGGGAGATATCGAAGAAGCCCTCACCGCAGCCAGCGCCATTGGCGATGATAAACTGCAACAACAAAGTGGAGGCAGCGTAGTGCCCGATGCATTTACACACGGTACATCGGAGCAACGCATTTATTGGTTCAATAAAGGCTACACTTCAGGATCACTAGAGCAAGGTGATACTTTTAGAGAGCTGTAATTTTTTTATTTATTAAAGAATTGAATTAATGATAGGCATCATAAAAAATCATAAAAGATCATAATAAATCTGTGGCCTAAAGAATATAATTAATGCAATAAATTATAAATTATAGAAATTTTCTAGAATCAAGCATCGAGCATCGAGCATCAAGAATTTAATTTCGAAGTGAAAACTAATTTTTTCCAAAAAATTAAATCGAAGCAAAATCAAAAATGGAAACATATAAAATCCCCGGCCAAACACGCATCGGACATATTCACTTAAAAGTTTCTGATCTTCAAAAGTCGCTCGATTTCTATTGCGGATTATTAGGTTTCGAAATCACTACATTTTATGGAACGGATGCTGCCTTTATTTCTGCAGGAGGTTATCATCATCACATCGGTCTCAATACTTGGCAAAGCAAAGGCGCTGGTCCAGCCGCACGAAATGCTGTCTGACTTTTTCACACCGCCATCTTATATCCAACAAGAAAAGATTTATCAATCATCTTTGATCGCCTTCGACAAGCGAGTTATCCATTAACCGGAGCTGCAGATCATTTAGTCTCCGAAGCACTCTATCTCGATGATCCCGACGGAAATGGCGTAGAACTATATTGGGATAAACCCAAAGAGCAATGGAAATACAATCCCGATGGCACCATCGTAATGGACACTCTTCGCCTCGATTTGCAGGATTTATTGAAGGAATTGATTTAATAAATTCAGATTGATAGTTTACAATTTTTCAAATTGAAATTGATTGAAAAGAAATCTTAGATTTGTATTGGATGTAAATTAAAATGGTTGTCTGAAAAAAATAAATCTAAATTAATTCCTCTTTTAAATTTACCATCCAGATAATTGAAGAGACACAGCATTTACCAATCCACCAATCCACCAATTCGCCAATTCTCGAATGAATTATCTCGCTCATCTATATCTTTCTGGCGCCAACGA